>DSDX01000406.1 GCA_011048485.1 Candidatus Aminicenantota bacterium
GCGGCGCGGTCGCGCTTGGCCTCCTCCTCCGTGGGGGGCCTCATGTTGTAATTGTCGATGGTGGCGTACATGATGTCCGGGTCCTTGGCGTAGGCCGCGAGGCCGATGCGCCCGAGCTTGCCGCCGGGCAGGCCCCCGGCGAGCTTGCGCCAGGTCGCCCCGGAGTCCTCGGATCTGTAGATCGCGCTGCCGGGCCCGGCCTCGGCGAAGTTCCAGGGGATGCGGGGCTTGTCGTAGGAGGCGGCGAAAACGACCTCGGGGCGGTCGGGCCGGATGAGCACCTCGACGAAGCCGATCTTGGGGCCCAGGTCGAGGGCCTTGGCCCAGGTGCGGCCGCCGTCGGTCGTCTTGTAGACGCCCCTCTCGGGATTGAAGGAGAAGTGGTAGCCGAGCGCGGCCACGTAGACGGTGTCCGGGTCGCGGGGGTGGATGGCGATCCGCCCGATGTGCCGGGTGGCTTCCAGCCCCATGTGTGTCCAGGTGCGGCCGCCGTCGGTCGACTTATAGACGCCCTCGCCGCGGATGGGGATCCGGCCCGAGGCGGCGTCGCCTGTGCCTACCCAGATAACGTCGGGGTCGGACGGGGCCAGGGCGAAGTGGCCGACGGGAACGTTGCTCTCGCCGGGGAGCAGGCTCTCGAACGTGGTCCCGTTGTTGACGGTCTTCCAGAGGCCGCCCGTCCCCGGGGCGAAGTAGAACGTGTAGGGCTCGGTCGGGTGGCCGGCGATGTGCAGGATGCGGCCGCACTGGCGGGCCGGTCCCACGGCGCGGTAGGAGAAAGCCATGGCCAACTCGGGCGTGAGCATGACCTGGGCGGCGGCGGGTTGGACCGTCGCCGCGACAAGGACGGCGGCCGTTACGATCACGGTCGCGACCGGTCGCATCCTGGACGCGGTCGACCGGGCGGTCCGGGCGATGGGGACGGGAGATCCGGATATCATGCTCTCCTCCTGGGCGGGATGGGGGCCGATCCGACCCTTGGACGTAGGATTACCCTATTCATTCAGGCTTGTAAAGCCGGGCGCGGAACCGGCCGGGGGGCCTATCGGCCGGCGGACCGGTCGAGGACCCGGAGCGTAAGACCCGGATCGCGTGACTCCAGCCTACTTCGCCAGGAAGGGATTGTTGGCTCTTTCTTCCCCGATCGTCGAGGTCCTCCCGTGTCCGGGACAGACCCGGGTCCCATCGGCCAGGGCCAGGAGCCTGCGCTTGATGAGACCGACCATCTCTTTCTGGGCCGTCTTGGCCGCATCCGGCCGGGCGGGCTGGACCGAGCCGATGCCGTTCCTGAAAAGTGTGTCCCCTGAAAAAAGGATGCTCCCGACGATGAAACAGGCGCTGCCCGGCGTATGGCCGGGAGTGTGGAGGACTCTCACGGTGAAGCCGTCGAACGGCAGGCTTTCCCCGTCGCCGAGGCGCTTGTCGGCCGCAAAGCCGAGATCGCCGGCGTCTCGGACGGGGACGCAGACCGGCGCACGGAACATCTTGGCGTAGGCCGCGGCGGCCCCGGTATGATCCGTGTGACTGTGGGTGATGAGGATGGCCCTGACCTCGAGGTTCTCAGCTTTGACGAAATCCTCGATCCGGGGATCCTCCGCGCCCGGGTCGATGAGGACCGCCTGCCGGGAGGACCGGCTGAAGACGACATAGCAGTTCTCGTAGAGGGGAGGCAGGAGCGGGTTTTCGCGCTTGACGGCCAGGGCGAATCGCCTGACCCCGAGGTCCTCCTCCGTGGTGGAGGACAGATCCTCCTGAAGGATCCCGTCGGTGGGACGCCCCAAGGCCTCGCTGACGAGGTGTCTCAGCTTGAGATTGAGGTTGTCCTCCAGTCCCTGGGCCTCGGCCTTCTCTAGAAGACCCAGGGCCTCGAGCGGCTTCCCGGCCAGGAAAGCCACGGCCGCGGCGTTGTTGTAAGCGTTCACATGCCCGGGATCGAGCTCGATGGCCTCCAGGTAGCGTCCTTCCGCCTCGCCGAAGCGCTTGAGCTGGAAGAGGATGTTCCCCAGGAAATAGTGATAATGGGCCTTCTGGCGGGACCGGCGAACCAGCTCCGCGCCGGCCTGAAGGGCCATCCGGTTCTCCTTGTCGGTCAGCTCCCCAACCATGGATTCGAGCTCGCGCGACTGCCGGCAGTTGGTGATGTTCTCGTTCGCGGCGTTGAGCATGTGCTGGTAGGAGTCGATCGTCCGGCTTCTTTTCTTGAAGGCGTAGGCGTTCAGCTCCTCCATGAACGGGAGGCGCACCAGAGCCTCCTCCATCTGGGCCAGGGCGCCCTCGTAATCCCCTCCGATGTAGAGGATGTTGGCCAGGTAATAGCGGGCATAGGCGTGGCCCGGCAATTCCCGGACGCTCTTGCCGAAGGCGGCGGCGGCGCTCTCATAGTCTCCGGCCCTGTAGGCCTTCAAGCCGTCCGCATAGTGGCGCTCGGCGGCCGGGAGCCGCTTCAGGGCCTCGTCCAGGGTCTTCTCATCGGCGGCCGGGGAAACGGAAACCGGGGCGGAGGCGAGATCCATGGCCAAGAGGACCGCCGCCATAAGGAGTATAAGGAGTCCATTCCATCGCTTCATGACGAAGCTCCTTTCGGCCCGGATCCCCGTGGGCCTTCTGAGGCCCCTCGGCCGAGCCTCCTTCCTGCCCTCCATGAATAAAGACTCCGCGATCCGGAAAACCGTTTATGGCGTCGCGCGCTTGGCCAAAGGTATCGGAATCCTTGTATAATAAGTCCGAGGAGGGCGCAATGGAAGATCTTAGCAAGGTCGACGTCATCGTCGAGATCCCCAAAGGAAGCCGGAACAAATACGAGTTCGACCGGGAGAAGGGGGCCTTCAAGCTCGACCGGATGCTGTTCTCGTCGATGCACTATCCGAGCGACTACGGCTTCATCAGGGACACGATGGCCGAGGACGGGGACCCGCTCGACGCCCTCGTCCTCGTGACCGAGCCGACCTTCCCGGGCTGCCTGATCGAGGCCAAGCCCATCGGCCTGTTCAAGATGCGCGACGAGAAGGGCATCGACTACAAGATCCTCTGCGTTCCGGTCGGCGACCCTCTCTGGAACCCCATCGACCGCCTGGCGGACGTGCCCCCTCACCTCTTGATCGAGATCGAGCACTTCTTCGACGTCTACAAGGAACTCGAGAAGAAGAAGACGGCGGTCGAGGGATGGGAGGACGTCGAGTCGGCCCTGGAGGTCATCCGGCGGGCCCGGCCAGGGATCCTTCGGCGAGAGCCGGACCGGCCTTGACAGGCCCCCCCGCCTGTTTCACCATGTCCCCTCGAGATCGACCCCGAAGGCGATCCCGATGAAAGGACGACCGATGAGAAATCCGAGACCACGACTCGCCCTGACCCTCCTCGCCATCATGGGGCTGGCCAGCCTGTCCGGGCCAGGGCCCGTCCGGGGCCAGGATGATCCGGCGGCAATGCTGCAGGGCGATTGGGCCGTCGCCGCCAAATACGGCCGCGGCGACGGGGAAGCCGTCTTCAGGGCCGACAAGACCTACGTCCTGACGGAGATCCATCCCGACGGCACCGCCGTCACCCACAAGGGCGAGTATCGGATCGACCCTTCCGTCGACCCCTGCGCCATCGACCTCTGCGTCGGCAAGTTCAGCAACGCCGGTTCGGAGTGGGTCACGACATTCGGGATCCTGAGGTTCCTCTCGGACGACGAGGCCGAGATCCACTTCGATCCGAGCGGAACGCGTCCGGCGTCCTTCGACGGAGCGTCGGCGGAGAACACCCACAAGCTGAGGCGGAAGTCCTAGCCGCGGGCCCTTGCCCGGGCTCGCGGAGCCCGCGTCGTCATGTCGATCCTCAAGGTCTTGGCCGCCGTCCTCCTTCCCGCGGCGTTCTGGATCGGCTATTTCGCCTACAAGGACAGGCTCCGGCCCGAGCCCGTCAGGAACCTGATCGCCACCTATGTCCTGGGCATCGTCGCCGGGTTCGCCTGCATCGGGTTCTACGAACTGCTCAGCCGGACCGGGATCACGCCGGACTTCCGCGAGATCCTCATCCGCTCGACGCCCACCGAATTCTTCTCCTACTCGGTCGTCTTCGTCGGCCTCGTCGAGGAGATCTTCAAGTTCATCCCGTTCGCCCTGGGCGTCCGCAGGTTCAAGGCCTTCGACGAGCCCGTCGACGGGATCGTCTATGCGGCGGCCCTGGCCGTCGGCTTTGCCAGCTTCGAGAACCTGGGCTATCTCCCTCACCTCAAGGGCTTCGTCTTCCTGGGCCGGGCCGTCGCCTCGCCGCTGACCCATACCGCGTTCTCGTCCATCTGGGGCTACGCCCTGGCCCGGGCCGTGATCAAAAAAAGATCCGCCGCCTTCGCCTCGGTCGCCGGCCTCGGTCTGGCCGGCCTGGCCCACGGCCTCTACAATTTCCTCAATTTCTCCCCGGGCCTGCGGGTCCTCTCGGCGCTCCTGATCCTCGTCATCTGGGCTTGGGGCATCCGGACCCTGGAGAAGAAGCCGGAGGCGGCCTGAATGGACGCGGAGAGGCGCCTGGCCCGCCGTACAAACAGGGCGAGTTCCGCCGGACCGGCGTCGACGACCTCATGGGCCGCCCCTACGGGAGGATCGTCCTCCTCCACGTGACCCTGATCATCGGAGGGGCCGTTCTTCAGGCCCTGGGCTCCCCCATCGCGGGGTTGTGCCTTTTCCTCGTCCTCAAGATCGGATTCGATCTCAGGGCCCACCTCCGCGAGCGCGTTCTGGCCAAGACCGGCGGAGAGACGAATTAGCTTATCGGTCGGCCAGGAATTTTTCCCGCGGGTCGCCGCTCCGCTGACGGAACATGATCGGGATGCGGTCGCGGAGGGGGGCGCCGATCTGGATGAGCTCCCAGTCCTTGTCGTGTTCCTTGATGACCCGGCGAAGGAGCGCGATCCGGTCCTCGACCAGGGTCTCCTCGGTGTCCAGGCCGACGATCTCCACGCGGTACTTGAGGGTTCTTTTCCGGCCGTTGATCTTGACGTCGATCTCGATGTTCTGCTCGGAATCGAGCGTCGGGATCTGCAGCACGACCTCTTTCATGGGCCCTCCTTCAGGCCGTCTTTTTCTTGATCCGGTAGAGGACCTCCCCCAGGCACATCGACTCGCTGACGGCCGCGATATAGAAGCCGGGCATATACTGGACCCTCTGTCCGAGCTTCCGCTCCGGGAGGCTGTCGAGAAGCGCCTTGGCTTCCCAGTCGATGTCGGCGGACCGGAGAAGGACCGGTTCGCGGGCGTCGGCGATGGTCGCCAGGGCGTCTTTGAGGCTCATGAACGTCGAGGTCATGTTCGCGTCTCCTTGGTTCGGTCCCCGAGGGCCGAACGGGTCGATGATGAGATGAGCAAAAGTCGTGCCACAATCGAACAGACGGTCGCCGGGCCTAAAAGGATGCACTCGCCGTCGATCCTGTCCGGAAACGCCTTTCCGGTGTCCGGAATCGAACAGCGGGACGGCCGGGCCGCTCATTCGTAGCGAAGCGAGCGGACCGGATCGGACAGGGCCGCCTTGACCGCCTGGGAGCTCACCGTCAGGATGGCGACGGCCAGGGCCAGGGCCCCGGCCATAAGAAAGACGCCGGGCCCGATGTCCATCCTGTAGGCGAAATTGCGGAGCCACCGGGACATGGCGAAGTAGGCCACCGGCCAGGCGACGAGGTTGGCCACAAGGGCCCATCGCGTGAATTCCTTCGAAAGGAGGACGGCGAGGCCCCCCGTCGACGCGCCGAGGACCTTACGGATGCCGATCTCCTTCGTCCGCCGCTCGGCCGAAAAGGAGGCCAGGCCAAAGAGCCCCAAACAGCCGATCCCGACGGACAGCCAGGCGAAGGTCCTGAAAATGCGCCCGAGGTCTTCTTCGGACCTGTAGAGCCGGTCGAAATTCTCGTCGATGAAGGAATACGAGAACGGCCGGTTCGGACGCATCTCGGCCCAGGTTGCCCTCAGGAATTCCATGGTCCGGGGGATGTCCCCCGGAGCGAGCCTGATCGAGATGCGGCCGAGGTCGGACGCGGAGACGTACATGACGATCGGGGAGATCTCCTGGTGAAGGGATTCGAAGTGAAAGTCCTTGACGACCCCGATGATCTGCCCCCGCCGCCGGCCGTATTCGAAGCCCTGGCCGATGGCCTCCTCGGGCCTCGACCAGCCGATCCGCCGGGCCGCCGCCTCGTTGATGACGAACGCCTGGGTCGCGTCCGTGCCCCTCTCCTTCGAGAAATTGCGTCCGGCGACCACGGTGATGCCAAAGGTCGGGATGTAGTCATGATCGACCAGCAGGTTGGCGATCCGGAAGTCGATGGACCGACGCTCCTCGCCCGTGAGCAGGCGGGCTTGGGCCGAATCCAGGAGGCGGCCGGACGGCACGCGCTTGGCCGCCGAGACGCTGAGGACGCCCGGGTCCCGGAGGAGCCGGGCCTTGAAGCTTTCGAGGTCCCTGATCATCTCCGGGCTGCTGGGAAGGATGACGACGCGCTCCTTGTCGAAGCCGAGGTCCTTGGCCCGCATGAAGGCCAGCTGTTCGGAGACGACGCCGACACAGATGATGAGAACGATCGAGATCGTGAATTGGAAGACCACGAGGGCCTTCCTGAAGAAAAGACCCGTCCCGCCTTTCGCGGCCGCGCCCTTGAGGACCCGGGCCGGGCGGAATCCTGAGAGAAAGAGCGCGGGATAGAGTCCGGAAACGATGCCGACGAAGACAGCGATCGCGGCCAGGAAGAGTATGAGAGAGCCGTTCCCGCCGAGCTTCAAGGCGAGCCCCCGGCCCAGGAAGCGGTTGAAGGCGGGCAGGGCGAGGAGCACGAGCCCCAAGGCCACGCCCAGGGAGATGACGGCCGTCAGGACGGATTCGCCCAGGAACTGGAGGACGAGCTGGGCCTTCCGGGCCCCGACGACCTTGCGCAGCCCGACCTCCCGGGCCCGCCCGGCCGAGCGGGCCGTGGCCAGGTTCATGAAGTTGGCGCAGGCGACGAGAAGGACGAAGAAGGCGATGATCGAGAAGATGCGCACGTACTTGATATCGCCGTTGGCCTCGATCTCGGAATCGAGGTGAGAGCGGAGATGGATGTCGCGGAGCGGCTGGAGCTCGAGCTTGGTCTGGGCGCTCATCCCCGGCGCCATGCGCCGGTCGATGAAATCGTCCAGCCGGCCCGCGAGCCTGCCGACGTCGTACCCGTCCGGAAGGAGAAGATAGGTCGCGTAGTTGTTGCTGCTCCAGCTCTGCATTTCGTCCGGCCCGACGATGGCCTCGAAGGTCTTGAACGAGCCGAGGAAATCCGGGTGGAAATGGGAGCCGGCCGGAAGCGGCTCGACGACGCCGGTCACCTTCAGGTCCCCGCCCCGGCCCGAGGCCTGGATGGTCAGCGACCGTCCGAGGGGGTCGTCCGGGCCGAAATATTTCCTGGCCATGTCCGTCGTGACGACCACGGCGAAGGGTTCGGCCAGGGCCGTCGCCGGGTCCCCGGCGACCATCTTGAAGGTGAAGACGTCGAAGAGGGACTCCTCGGCGAAGTAGAACCGGTTCTCCTCGTAGGACAACGGGCCGCTGTTGACAAGAAGGCCATCGACGTCGATCAGGCGGACGGCCTGGAGGATCTCGGGAAAGTCGTTCTTGAGCAGAGGGCCGACCGGGGGGGCGACGTGGCCGAGATGCAGGTTGACCTCTCCGTCCGCGTTATACCACTTCCGGGTGACCCTCCAGATGTGGTCGTAGTTCTCGTTGAACCGGTCGAACCCGAGCTCGTCGAAGACGAACAGCATGATCAAGATGCAACAGGCCATCCCAACGGCCAGGCCGGCGACGTTGATCAGGCTCGTCCCGGCGTGCTTTTTAAGGTTCCGGAGGGCTGTCTTCAGGTAGTTCTTGAGCATCGGTCCTCTCCTCCCCTCGACAAGAAGCCCCTGTCTTCATAGCCCCGGCGGGCGGCCTCCGGCGTCTCGACCGAGTATGGCTTCGAGGACGGGATCGCGGAGAGCGAGATGATCGTCCAGGCTCAGCTCGACAAGGACGTCCGGGGTCATGGAGGGATCGTCCCCTTCGACGAACTGGAAGTACTTGGTCGAGTACGAGACCTTGAGGCCGAGGTTCGGCAGCGTCAAGGTTTCGATCTCGCCGTAGTGGTTCGGCTTCCCGCCCGTCGGCTCGCCGTAGAAAACCGCCTCGGTCTTCTTCCGGAGGTCCAGGGCGTTGAGGATGGCCGAGGAGAACGTCCTCCGGCCGAGGATGACGAACAGGCGGCCCTTCCGGTTGAGCTCCGTGTCCGCCGCCAGCTCCCCGATGAACGGGTCGAAGATCGACGAGTCGCCGCCGCCGTTGTTGCGCAGGTCGATGACCAGCCTGTCGACAGGGTTCTTCCGTATCGTATCCCAAACGCCCGCGGTGAACTCGCGGAACGGCCGGTCGGGGAGGTCCCGGCAGGAATTGTAGGCGAAGTAGAGAGTCCGCGACTCGGGAAGGTAGGCCGACTCGTAGGCCGAGCCGGCCGTCCGCCGGTAGAGGGGGAGGCGCGAGGGCTCGAGGGCCGGCGCCGTCCAGGAGACCGCCCGGACCTCGGTGAGGGGGAGGCTCTTCATCTTCGCCGTGGCCGCCCCGCCCTCCGGCGTCCGGACCGTGAAGGCCGCCTCGTCGGCATCCGCGACCAGCCCGAGCCCCCGGAGGTGCTCCGAGGACGCCAGGAACCTGGGCACGAAATCCTTGACTTGGGCGTCGTTGTCGTGGGGGATGATCCCGGCGAACGCGCGGACGACCTCCTCGATCGGATGCCCGTCGACGGACTCCAGCCGGCCGTTGAGAAGCTCCGCGCATTCGGGCGTCGTGTCGACGACGCAGATGCCTTCCTCGAACCAGTAGAGCTTCAAGGGAAAGGCCTTCTGGGGCATGATCGTCAAAGAGGTGTGGGAATCGCCGATCGACGCCACGAGACGGGCCAGGTCGAGCAGAAAGCCGGTCCGGTCGAGTTTCGGGATCCGGCCTTTTAGGTCATCGACCCCCGCCCGGAACTCCTCCTCCGTGATCTTGAAAAAAAGGTTCTTGTGCCTGGCGGGAAGCTCCTTGGCCAATAAGTCGAGGTCCTCGGCCCATTGGGCCTGTTCCAGCGCCGGTTCCGCCGCCTTCCGAGGGGCGCCGCAGGACGCCGCCCATACGGCCAAAGCCAGGACGGTCAGGAAGATAGTTGGGAAGATAGGACTTCTGCGCATGCGCTTCTCCGGGCTCGATGATCCGGCCGCCGGTGCGATCGACCACTTGGTTATACGCACGGGCGGCGCCGGCGTTACGGCCACCCGGCGATTTCGGGAAGAAACGGACCGGCCGGCCGTCTAATCAGTCGATGAGACCGGAGGCCGGAATGTCCCGTTCCCCCAGAGGCAGAAAAGCCTGCCTCGCCCTCGGCCTTGTCGGGGCGGTCCTCCTCTTTCCCGGACAAAGTGTCTCGTCGACCCCGTCGGAGGAAAGCCCGACGCCCAGGCTCAATCTCCTCCTCGTCACCATCGACACGCTCAGGGCAGATCGGCTCAGCTGCTATGACGAGAGCCACGTCCGGACCCCGGCCATCGACGCTCTGGCAAGCCGGGGCACCCTGTTCGCCAGGGCCTTCGCCCACGTCCCCCTGACTCTTCCCTCCCATGCCAGCCTGCTCCTGGGGACAACGCCTCTCGGCCACGGCGTCCACGACAACCTCAATTTCGTGGTCATCGAGGAATTCACGACCCTGGCCGAATACCTCCGCGACCAGGGCTACCGGACCGCCGCCTTCGTCGGGGCCTACCCTCTCGACGCCCGGTTCGGGCTCGCCCAGGGCTTCGAGGTCTACGACGACCAGTATCAGCGGAGATTCAACGTCAAGCCGTCAACGCTGGAGAGGCGGGCCGAGGAGGTCGTCGCCAGGGCGGTCGAATATCTGGAGCGGGCCGCTTCCCCATGGTTCGTCTGGGTCCACTGCTACGATCCGCACCTTCCCTACGACCCGCCCGAGCCCTATCGCGGCCGCTTCGCGGAGAACCCGTACGACGGGGAGGTCGCCTACGTGGACGCCACGCTGGCCCGGCTCTTCGGCCGCCTTGAGGCCTTGGGCCGGGACAAGGACACCGTGATCGTGCTGACGGGCGACCACGGCGAGGCCCTCGGCGACCACGGGGAAGAGAGCCACGGCTATTTCGCCTATAACGAATGCCTCTGGGTCCCCCTCATCATCGTCGCCCCCGGCGGGGAGCCGAGGCGGGTGGCGGAACCGGTCGGTCATATCGACGTCTTCCCCACCGTCTGCGATCTCCTGGACCTGGAACGTCCCCCCTTCCTCCGGGGGCGTTCGCTCCAGGCGGCACTCCGGGGAAGGAAGGCCGCCCCCGAGCCCATCTATTTCGAGTCCCTCGATCCCTATTACAGCAAGGGCTGGGCCCCCATCCGAGGGTTCATATCCGGGAACGAGAAATTCATCGATTCGCCCATCGCGGAGCTCTATGACCTCGGCCGGGACTTCGGCGAGACGGCCAATCTCGCCTCGTCGGATGAGATCGGTCCCTACCGGCGCCGGCTCGAAACGATCGTCGAAAAACACTCCTCGCCCGCGGGCGGGAGCGCCCGCCGGGCGCCCGACAGGGAGATCCTCGAAAAATTAAGGAGCCTGGGATATCTCGGGGGGCCCGGCGCCTCGGGCAAGGAGAGTTTCAGCGCGGCGGACGACGTCAAGACGCTCCTTCCCCTGCTGACCAAGGTCCAGCAAGCGACGGCCCTCTACGGACAGGGCGGCAAGGGCGAAGCCGTCACGGCCCTGCGGGAGATCATCCATCAGAGGAAGGACTTCAGCCCCGCCTACGTCGCCCTGGGGACCCTCCTGGCCGGCGACCGGAAGGCGCCCGAGGCGGTCGCGGTCATGGAAGAGGGGCGGGCCAACCTGCCCTCGAATTACGAGATCTATTCCCACGCCATCAAGTTCCTGAGCCAGGCCGGGCGGGCAGACGACCTCCTGCGGCTGTTCAACCCGGGCGCGTTCCGGGAGATGGACTATGACAGCGGCATCTGGGTCCTGGCGGGACTGGCACATTTCCAGAAAAAGCAGCTCGACGAGGCCGTCGAGGCCCTCGAGAAAGCCCTCTCGATCGACGCCCGGGACCCTCAGGCCCATTTCTTCCTGGGTGAAGCCCTCGAGATGAAGGGGCTCGCCGGCAAGGACCCCGGGCTTCTCGTCAAGGCGACGGAGGCCTATAAGAGATCCCTGGAGTCCGATCCCGAGTACCCGGCCCCCTATTTCTACCTGGGCCGGCTCTACAAGATGACCGGAAAGCCCTATGAGGCCATCCATCTATGGAAGAAGGCCGTCGAGCTGAATCCCGCGTTCGAGCAGCCCCTGTTGGCCTTGGGACAGACCTATCTCGAATTGAAGGACGGTCGGAACGCCCTGGCCTATCTCAACGCTCTCAAAAGCCGGTTCTACCCCGCCTACCCTCCGGCCCGGAAGCGGGAGATCGACGCCCTCATCAATCAGGCCATGGCCCTGCCGATCAGGTAAGACCCGACCTAGAGCAGCGTCCCCGTGAGCAGCAGGATGGCGACGCTGAAATAGATGACCAGCCCCGTGACGTCCACCATCGTCGCGACCAGCGGGGCGGACGAGGCCGCGGGATCGGCCCCGAGCCGTTTCAAGAGGATCGGGAGCATGGATCCCGACAGCGTGCCCCAGAGCACGATCAGGACGAGCGAGAAGGCCACGGTCAGCCCGATGAGGACCAGATGGGTCTGCAGCTGGACCATGAAATGGGACAGGGCGATCACCTGAAGGAAGCCGATCACGCCGAGGGCGACGCCGAGCATCAAGCCGGAGACGACCTCCCGCCTCATGATGAACCACCAGTCGGCCAGCTTGACCTCGCCGACGGCCAGGGCCCGGATGACCAGCGTCGACGCCTGGGCGCCGGAATTGCCGCCGCTCGAGATAACGAGGGGGATGAAGATGGAAAGGATCACGGCCCGGCTCAGCTGCCCCTCGAAGAAGCCCATGGCGATGGCGGTCAAGGCCTGGCCGATGAAGAGGATGGTCAGCCAGAACGCCCTCTTCTTGACCATGGAGAAGATCGGGATGGACGAATACGGCTCGTCCAGGGCCTCGACCGCGGCCAGCTTGTGGATATCTTCCGTCGCCTCTTCTTCGGCCACGTCGAGGACGTCGTCCACGGTGACGATGCCGATGAGCGAGCCCGCGGCGTCGATCACGGGCAGGGCCGTGCGGTCGTATTTCTTGAAGGCCTCGACCGCGCTCTCCTGATCGTCCGAGACGTGGAGGGCGACGAAGTTCTCGTCCATCAAGTCGGCCACCTTCTTATCGGCCGGGGCGAGGAGGACGTCCCTGATCTTGATGTCGTCGATCAATTTGCCCTTGTCGTCGACGACATAGAGGACGTTCAAGGTCTCTTTGTCCTTGCCGAAGCGCCTGATATGATCGAGGACCTCGCTCATGCCCCAGCCGGTCTTCAAGTCGACGAAATCGGGCGTCATCAGGCGCCCGACGCTGTCCTCGGGATAGCCCAGCAGGGTGACGGCGATCTTCCTTTCGTCGGGCGAAAGCAGGGCGATCAGCTGCCGGGCCGCCGAGCCGGGCAGGTCCTCGAGCAGGGCCGTGCGGTCATCCGGGGACATCTCGTTGAGGATGGCCGCAGATTCCTCCTTGCCCATGCCTTTGAGCAGGCTCAGCTGCAGCTCAAAGCTCACGTGCTCGAACACGTCGGCGGCGAGGTCCTTCGGGAGCAGGCGGAAGATGACGGCCTGCTCGTGCTCGGGCAGATCGGCCAGCAGCTCCGCGATGTCGGCGGGCGTCCATTCGCGCAGCACTTCCTTGATGGTGCCCAGATCGCGCGAGGCCAGCAGGGACTCGATATCGGGTCGCAGGAGTTTGCTCAGCATGTTCGGCTCCTCGGTTCAATCC
>DSDX01000228.1 GCA_011048485.1 Candidatus Aminicenantota bacterium
AGCACGTCCTGGGCGTGGGCAGCGAAACGATGTACTGAGGGAGGCCCCTTGAAACAATACCGAGCTCACTTATTGGTCTGCGCCGGAACGGGCTGCGTTTCCAGCGGGTCCTTCAAGATCAAGGAAGCCCTCGAGAAGGAGATCCGGAAGAGGGGCCTCCAGGACGAGGTCCAGGTCATCGCCACGGGCTGCAACGGCTTCTGCGAGCGGGGCCCCATCGTCATGGTCCAGCCGGACGGCGTTTTCTACCAGCTTCTCAAGGTCGAGGATGTGCCGAGGCTGGTCGAGGAGCATCTCCTCAAGGGCCGGCCGGTCAAGAAGCTCATGTACGTCCCTCCGGCCGAGGACAAGCCCGTCCCCAAGATGAAGGACATCGAGTTCTTCAAGCACCAGCGCCTTATCGTCCTCCGCAACCGCGGCCGGATCGACCCGGAGAGGATCGACGAGTACATCGCCTTCGAAGGCTACGAGGCCCTGGGCAAGGCCCTGGCCGAGATGACCCCCAAGCAGATCATCGACGAGGTCTCGGCCTCGGGGCTGCGCGGCCGCGGCGGAGGGGGCTTCCCCACGGGCCGGAAATGGGCGGCCTGCGCGGGCGAGAAGCGCTCTCCCAAGTATCTCATCTGCAACGGCGACGAGGGCGACCCTGGCGCCTTCATGGACAGGTCCGTCCTCGAAGCCGACCCGCACGCGGTCCTCGAAGGCATGGTCATCGGAGCCAAGGCCATCGGCGCCGCCAAGGGCTACATCTACATCCGCCACGAATACCCCCTGGCCATCAAGCGCGTCAGGATCGCCATCGACCAGGCGCGCGCCTACGGCCTGCTCGGGGCCGACATCCTGGGCACGGGCTTCGATTTCGATGTCGAGATCGTCGAGGGCGCCGGAGCGTTCGTCTCCGGGGAGGAGACGGCCCTGATCGCCTCGGTCGAGGGCCAGATCGCCATGCCCCGGCAGAGGCCGCCGTATCCGGCCCGGAAGGGGCTGTGGGGACATCCCACGGTCATCAACAACGTCGAGACTTGGGCGACCATCCCCAACATCATCCGCCGGGGATCCGCCTGGTTCTCGTCCCTGGGCACGGACACGAGCAAGGGGACCAAGATCTTCTCGCTCGTCGGCAAGATCGCCAACACGGGCCTGGTCGAGGTGCCCATGGGCATCTCGCTGCGCGAGATCGTCTACGGCATCGGCGGCGGCATCCCCGGCGGGAGGGCCTTCAAGGCCGTCCAGATCGGGGGCCCCTCGGGCGGGTGCATCCCGGCCCAGCTCCTGGACCTGCCGGTCGATTACGAGAGCCTGACGGCCGCGGGCGCCATGATGGGCTCCGGCGGCATGATCGTCATGGACGACAAGACCTGCATGGTCGACATCGCCAAGTACTTCCTCAACTTCCTCCGCGACGAGTCGTGCGGGAAGTGCGTCTCCTGCCGCGAGGGTACCCAGCGGATGTACGAGATCGTCGACAAGATCACCAAGGGCCAGGGGACCATGGAGGACATCGCGCTGCTCGAGGAGCTGGCCGTGGCGGTCAAGGACGCCTCCCTCTGCGCGCTCGGCCAGACGGCGGCCAACCCGGTCCTGTCCACGCTGCGGTATTTCCGGGCCGAGTACGAGAAGCACGTGCTCGAGAAGAGATGCCCGGCCATGGTCTGCAAGGAGATCGTCTCGGCCCCCTGCCAGTACATCTGTCCCATCGACCAGGAGGCCTCGAGCTATATCGGGCTCATCGCCCAGAAGAAGTACGAGGAGGCCTTCCGGGTCATCCGCAAGGACAATCCCCTTCCGTCGGTCTGCGGCCGGGTCTGCAGCCGGGCCTGCGAATCCGTCTGCCGGGCGGGCGAGATCGGCGAGCCCATCGCCATCCGGGCCCTCAAGCGCTTCGTCCTGGACTGGGCCCGGGAGAAGGACCTGGGCAAGCCGGAGAAGCTCCCCGTCACCAGGGACCAGAAAGTGGCCATCGTGGGGGCCGGCCCGTCGGGCCTGGCCGCGGGCTACGAGCTCATCAAGAAGGGCTATCCGGTCAGGATCTTCGAGTCCCTGCCCGTCGCCGGCGGCATGCTCCGGGTGACCATCCCCGACCATCGTCTGCCCAAGGACAGGCTTCAGGACGACCTGGACTACCTGGCCCAGTGCGGCCTGAACATCAAGACGAACATGACCCTGGGCAAGGATTTCAGCTTGGACGACCTCTTCCAGCAGGGCTACAAGGCCGTCTACCTGGCCACGGGCGCCCACAAGCCCCTGGAGATGGGCGTGCCCGGCGAGGAGGCCGAAGGCGTTCTCCAGGCCCTGGAGTATCTCAAGGACCATCACCTCGGCATCCCCGTCGACCTCGGGGCCAAGGTCGTGGTCATCGGAGGCGGCAACTCGGCCGTCGACGCCGCCCGCGTGGCCTTCCGCGACAAGCGGGTCAAACAGGCGACCATCCTCTATCGCCGGACCCGGCGCGAGATGCCCGCCTATCCCGAGGAGGTCGACGCCGGGCTCGAAGAGGGCGTCAAGATCGAATACCTGACCGCCCCTGTCCGCATCCGCACGGACGACGAAGGCCGGGTCGTCGGCGTCGAATGCATCCGGATGAAGCTCGGCGAGAAGGACGCCAGCGGCCGGGCCCGGCCCGTGCCCATCCCGGGATCGGAGTTCCAGGTCCCGGCCAATACGCTCATCTTGGCCATCAGCGAGAGGGCCTACACGCCCTATCTCAGGGAAAGCGACGGGCTGACCCTCTCGCCCGAGTGGGGCACGATCATCGTCGACCCGGCCAGCATGGCCACGACCCGCCCCGGCGTCTTCGCCGGAGGAGATGTCGTCTCGGGACCGAGCAGCGTCGTCGACGCGATCGCCGCGGGCAAGACCGCCGCCCGGTCGATCGAGGCCTTCCTGGAGGGGCGCCCGTTCGTCCGGGTCCACGAGGTCACCCGGCCGGCGGCCTACGTCCCGCCGGTCCAGCTGACCGAGGAGGAGGCCCGGAACACCAAGAGGGCCAAGATGCCCCACCTGCCGCCCGGCAAGAGGAAATCCGGGCACGAGGAGATCGAGCTCGGCTTCACCAAGGAGCTGGCCGTCAAGGAAGCCCGGCGCTGCCTCCGCTGCGAGCTCGAGACCGAGGACGCCAAGAAAGCTCTGGGACGTGAAACATGATCGAATTCATCCTCAACGGCTTACGGGTCAAGGCGGAGGAGGGCTGGACCATCCTCGAGACGGCCAAGTTCTACGGCCTGGAGATCCCGACCCTCTGCCACCACGAGGGCCTGACGGAGTTCGGCGGCTGCCGGCTCTGCGTCGTCGAGATCGGAGAGCCCCCCAAGTCCAAGCTGGTGTCGTCCTGCACCTACCCGGCCGAGGAAGGGCTGGTCGTCCGGACCGACTCCAACAGGGTCTGGTCGGCGCGACGGATGATGATCGAGCTCCTGCTCTCCGTCGCGCCGGGATCCAAGGTCCTCCAGGACCTGGCCTCGAAGTTCGGGGTCACCCAGGTCCGGTTCACCCCCCGCAACGAGGAGTGCATCCTCTGCGGCCTGTGCACGCGGATCTGCGCCGAGCAGATGGACGCCCGGGCCATCGGCTTCCAGCAGCGGGGCCACAAGCGGAAGATCTCGACGCCCTTCGACATCCGCTCGGACGTTTGCCGGCTCTGCGGCGCCTGCATGTACATCTGCCCCGCCTGCCAGCTCCGCTGCCAGGGTCCCAACGCCGAGAGCCCGATTTGCAACGCCTGCCTGACCATGGAACCGACCTGCCTGGAGCATTACGACGATCTCCAGTGCTGGATGTACGACGCCGGCCGCTGCGGCACCTGCGTCCGGGACAAGAAATCCTAAAGGACATCGAGGAGGTATCATCATGCCGACCATGACAAAGCTCAATCGAAGCGCCGCCACCCTGACCAAGAACCGGACGGAGGGTTCGATCAGCCCCTTCAGCGGGATGTGCGTGACCTGCGTCGACGGCTGCATCGGGATGTGCGAGATCGGGAAGTCCGCCTACCGCGGCCACGAGGTCCTCTATCCCCAGCCGTTCGGCATCATCACCGCGGCCTGCGAGAAGGACTATCCCGTCGACCTGTCCCATTTCAACATCATGGGCACCGCCAAGGGCGCCTACGGCGTCGCCGCCGACAGCGACAAGGCCACCTTCGAGAAGGTCACGACCGAGGTCAAGATCGGCCGGAATAAGGACCTCAAGCTCAAGCTCCCCTTCGTCATCTCGGGCATGGGCTCGACCAACGTCGCCAAGCAGAACTGGGCCGGGCTCGGCGGGGGGGCGGCCATCTCCGGGGTCATCCTGACGATCGGCGAGAACGTCTGCGGCATGGACGACGAGACCGAGCTCAAGAACGGCAAGGTCGTCCGCTCCCCGGACATGGAGTTCCGGATCAAGTCCTTCCGGGACTGGCAGGACGGCTACGGGGACGTCGTCGTCCAGGCCAACGTCGAGGACACCCGTTTGGGCACCCAGGAATACGCCATCCAGAAGCTCGGCGTCGAGACGGTCGAGCTCAAGTGGGGCCAGGGGGCCAAGGACATCGGCGGCGAGGTCAAGCTCAAGACCGTCAAGAAGGCCCAGGCCCTCAAGAAGAAGGGCTACATCGTCTTGCCCGATCCCGAGAACCCAAAGGTCATCGAGGCCTTCGAGAAGGGCAGCTTCAAGGAGTTCGAGCGCCATTCCCGCATGGGCATGGTCGACGAGGGCGAGTTCATGAAGCGGGTCGAGGAGCTGCGCCAGGCCGGGGCCAAGCGCGTCTTCCTCAAGACGGGCGCCTACCGGCCGGCCGACCTGGCCCGGGCGGTCAAGTACGCCTCCAAGGCCAAGCTCGACCTGCTGACGGTCGACGGGGCCGGCGGCGGCACGGGCATGAGCCCCTGGCGCATGATGAACGAGTGGGGCCTCCCGGCCGTCGAGATGTGGTCTCTGACCTGGAAATTCGCCGACCAGCTGGCCAAGCAGGGCGAATACGTGCCCGACCTGGCCTTCGCCGGCGGCATCACCTTCGAGGACCAGATCTTCAAGGCCCTGGCCCTCGGCGGGCCCTATGTCAAGCTGGCCGGCATGGCCCGCTCGCCCATGGCCGCGGCCATGGTCGGGAAGACCATCGGGGGCCGGATCGCCGACGGCCAGATCCCCGTCTACGTCGAGCGCTTCGGCAACAGCCGGGAGGAGATCTTCGTCACCGCGCCCGAGCTCAAGCAGCGCTTCGGCGACCGCTTCAAGGACCTTCCGGCCGGGGCCATCGGCGTCTACACGTACTTCGAGCGGCTGAGCCAGGGCCTCCGCCAGCTGATGGCCGGATCCCGCAAGTTCAATTTGAGCTTCATCAGCCGGGACGACATCGCCTCGATCACCAAGGAGGCCGCCGACATCAGCGGCATCCCGTTCATCACCGACATCGACAAGGACGAGGTCCAGAAGATCCTCAAGGCCAAGTAAGCGGCCGCATTACGGATCGTTCTTTCGCGGGGGCCGGGTCTTCCCGGCCCCCGTTTTATTGGTTCTTCTTCCATTTCCGGGATCCCTTTCTCCGGCCTTCCCACTTTCCTTTGTCGGCTCCTGCCTATATAATGGTCTCGCGGCTGATAACGGCGCGGCGGGAGGCCCCAATGATCGCTCTCAAGGACGTTCTGGCCCTTCTCGAAGGTGAGCTCCTCACCCCGGCCACGGACCCGGGGGCGGCCTTCCTGAAGGTCTTCGCCTCCGATCTCATGAGCGACGTCCTGAACTCGGCCGAGCCCGGCTCGCTCCTCCTGACCGGGCTGGCCAATGGCCACGTCGTCCGCACCTGCTCCGTGGCCGACCTGGCCGGCGTCGTCTTCGTCCAGGGCAAGCGGCCGGCGCCCGACGTCATCGCCGACGCCCTGACCAAGGGCATCCCCCTCATCGCCACGCGGATGACCATGTTCGAAGCCTGCTTGCGGATGGCCGGCACGGTCGAGGACGGAGGTCATGGCCACCGCTGAGTCCGTCTACCACCGCGAGTTCCCCGTCCGGGGCGGGGATTTCGCCAAGGCCGGCTCCGTCGCCTGCGAGATCAAGGAGCTCCTCAAGGACCTTGGCCTCGCCCCCGCGGCGGTCCGGCGGACGGCCATCGTCGCCTACGAGGCGGAGATGAACGTCATCATGTACGCCCGGGAGGCCAAGATGGCCCTGACCGTCTCCCCCGAGGTGATCCGTCTCACCATCGACGACAGCGGGCCCGGCATTCCCGACGTCGAGCTGGCCATGACCGAGGGCTACTCGACGGCGACGGCCGAGATGAGGGAGCTCGGATTCGGGGCCGGCATGGGCCTGCCGAACATCAAGAAGAACGCCGACGAATTCGCCATCGACTCGGAGGTCGGCCGGGGGACCCGCCTCGACGTCGTCATCCGAACGAACGGACATGTGACGCCATGACAACGAAGAACTTCCACGCCATCCACATCATCGAGGAGAAGTGCATCGGCTGCACCCACTGCATGGCCGCCTGCCCGACCCGGGCCATCAGGGTCAAGGACGGCAAGGCCGTGATCATCGACCAGCTCTGCATCGACTGCGCGGAGTGTCTCCGGGTCTGCCCGCACGACGCCGTCGCCTCCCGGACGACCTCGTTCGCCGCCCTCGAGGGCTTCGATTACAAGGTCGCCATCCCCTCGACCGTCATCTACGGCCAATTCGGGCCCACCATCGTCCCCAACGAGATCCTCTCCGCCCTGCGCCTCATCGGGTTCGACGAGGTCTACGATCTGAGCTCGATCTGCGAGCTGAACTGCGCGGCGACCGAGGAATACCTCCACGAGCACCCCAAGCCCCGGCCGTTCATCACCTCGACGTGCCCGGTGGTCGTCCGCATCATCCAGAGGCGCTATCCCACGCTCTGCGGCCAGCTCCTGCCCATCGAGCCGCCGCGGGAGATCGCGGCCAAGATCCTGAGGACCATCCTGCCGAAGGCCTTGGGCATCCCGGCCGAAAAGATCGGCATCATCCACATCACCCCCTGCCCGGCCAAGATGGTCTCCATCAACAGCCCGGCCTCGCTCGAGCGCTCCTATCTCGACGGGGCCATCTCGATCCGGGACATCTTCCCCCAGATCCTCGAAGCCCTGCGCAAGAGCGAGGAGGACGTCCTGATGCGCCACCTCTTCCCGGAGACGCTGTTCAGCGGCATCGGGATGGGCTGGCCCCTCTCCGGGGGAGAGACCCGCGGCCTCAAGCGCCACCGAGCCGTGGCCGTCTCGGGCATCCGGGACACCATGCGCGTCCTCGACGAGGTGGAGGGCGGGCTCCTCCAGGACATCGATTTCCTCGAGTGCACGGCCTGCCCGGACGGGTGCGTCGGCGGCCCGCTCGGCGTCGAGAACCGCTTCCTGGCCAAGAGCCGGATCCTCGAGCTGGTCGCCGCGGCCGGCGAGCACGCCGTCGTCGACCTTAAGGACGTCAGCCGGCTGTACCACAAGAACTTCCTCTCGTTCGACCATCCCGTTTCGCCGGTCGGGGCCCGGCCGCTCGATCCGGATCCGGCCAAGGCCATCCGGAAAGCCAAGCGCCGGGAAAAGGTTTTCGCCAGGCTGCCCCTCAGGGACTGCGGCGTCTGCGGCGCTCCCGACTGCCGCTCCCTGGCCGACGACATCGTCCGCGGCTACGCCCGCTTGGAGGACTGCCCTTTCGCCAAGACGGATACGAAGGAGAAGCGATGACACTCAGCGACCTGGCGAACCGACTCGAACTCCGAGTCCACACGACCGGGGCCCCGCTCGACCGGCCGGTCGGCGGCGGCTACGCGAGCGACCTCTTGAGCGACGTCATCGGCCACGCCCGCAAGGACGAACTTTGGGTGACCATGCAGGTCCATCCGAACATCGTCGCCGTGGCCGTCCTCAAGGAACTGGCTGGGATCGTCCTCGTGGGCGGCCGCCTGCCGGCGGAGGAGACGCTGGCCAAGGCCGAGCAGGAGAAGATCCCCATTCTGGGCACGCCCCTGGGGACGTTCGAGCTGGCGGGGCGGCTTTACGCGCTGGGCATCAAGGGGAGTTGATGGGCCTCCGGCGCGTCCGGGCCGATCTCCACATCCACACCTGCCTGTCCCCCTGCGGCGAGCTGACGATGTCGCCCAGGGCCGTTGTCGAGGCCGCCCGCGCGGCCGGCCTCGATATCGTCGCCGTCACCGACCACAACACGACCGAGAACGCCGCCGCGGTGATCGAGGCGGCGGCGGGGACAGGCCTGGCCGTCCTGCCCGGCATCGAGATCACGACGGCCGAGGAGGCCCACATCCTGGGCCTTTTCGCGACCGGCGCGGACCTCGCGCCCTTCCAGGCGGAAGTCTTCCGCAGCCTGCCCGATATCCCGGCCAAGATGAAGTACGTCGACGACCAGGTGCTCGTCGACGCGGCCGACTACGTCACGGGATTCAGCCCCCGCTGCCTCTTCGGGGCGACTCTTTTCTCCGTTCAGGAGACGGTCGGCCTTATCCACCGCCACGGCGGGCTGGCCGTCGCCTGTCACATCGACCGGGAAGCCTTCAGCATCGTTTCCCAGCTCGGCTTCATCCCCCCCGACCTCGGCCTCGACGCCGTCGAGGTCTCGCCCCGGATGACGGCGGACGAGGCCCGGGCGGCCTTCGGCCCGTTCGGATCTCTGCCGGTCGTCCGATTCTCGGACGCCCACAAGCCGGAGGAGATCGGTTCGGCCGCGACCGTCTTCCTCGCCGCCTCGCCGTCGCTCGAGGAGATCCGCAAGGCCCTGGCCGGCGCAGACGGACGGAGGGTCCTGGCGACATGATCGAGGACCTCTCGCTCCATATCCTGGACATCGCGGAGAACGCCGCCGCCGCCGGCGCGACACGGGTGCGCGTCACGATCAACGAGAACGAAAGGCGGGACGCGTTGACGATCCGGGTGGCCGACAACGGCCGGGGCATGTCGGCCGAGGAGAAGGCCCGGGCCCTCGATCCGTTCTTCACGACCGGGAGGAAGAGGACCGGCCTCGGGCTGCCTCTTCTCGCCCAGACGGCCGGGCTCTGCGGCGGCGCGGTGGCCATCGCTTCCGCGCCCGGGGAAGGCACGCGGATCGTGGCCAGGTTCCGTCTCTCCCACGTCGACAGGCCGCCGCTGACGAAGATGGCCGCGACGATGATGACGCTCTTCTTCGGCCACCCCGGGATCGACTTCGCCTACCGGCACACCCGCAACGGATCGCGCTTCAGTCTCCGCCGCCGCGGCCGGAGGGACGGATCGGCGGACCCGGCCGAGATCGCGGCGCTCGGGGCCGCGCTGAGGACGGGCCTGACGCGGATCGGGGCGTCCTGACGGCCCTCAGGGCCGGCCCCCGCGGAGCTTCCTCTCCAGAGTCTCGAGGTGGGCCCTGGCCCTGCCGACATCGGCCTCGCTCTCCCCCTGGGCGTTCTCGAGGTACGTCCTCAACGCTTCGGCGGCCCGTTCGAGGTCGCCGGTCTTCTCGTAGGCCACGGCCAGGTTGAAATAGCCGACCGGCGTCGGCCGGATGGCCAGGGCCTGGCGCAGCAGGACCACGGCCCGGTCGTACTCTCCGAGATAGGAATGGGCGATCCCGGCGAACTGATAGAAGGCCTGTTCTTCGGGAAAATCCTCGATCAGCCCCTGATAGACGGCGATGGCCTCCTTCAGGGCGCCCGTGGAGGCTAAGTTCGCCGCCAGGCTGGTCCTGAGGTGGCGGCTCTCGGGCTCGACGGCCAGGGCCCGCTCGTAATAAGCTCGGGCCTCGCCCTTCCGGCCGGTCGCGTCTAGGATGCCGGCGGCGACCGTCAGGGCGTCGAGGCTCCGGGGATTGAAGGCCAGGACTTTTTCCATGGTCTCGAGGGCCTCGGCCGGCCGGCCGCTGACGAGGTAGGTGTGGCCGAGCCGGACGAGGAGCGTCTCGGAGCCCGGCAGGCGGCCGAGGCCCCGGCGGAGGGTCTCCAGGGCCGACTCGAACTTGTTCTGCCGGGCCTCCGCGATGGCCAGGTTGACGTAGCTTTCCGGCGAATCGGGGATCTCGGCGACGATCTCGCGGTAGACCCGCTCGGCGTCGGCGTACCGCTCCTCGAACTCGAAAGCCTGGGCCCGCTGGACCAGCTCGAGGAGGCCGATCTTGTCCTTCGGGTCGGGCGCGGCGCCGCCGCTCTCGGCCGGGGCGAAATTGACATAGCCAAGCGACCGCAGCCTTTCCCGGTCGCCGGCGCCGACGGCCTGACCGGCCGCCGGGCCGGGAGGCGCGCTCAGGCCGAGCAGCTCCTCCTCGAGCCGCGACCGGAGCTCGTCCGTCTTGGCCGGTGACGAGGCCGCGAGATTGATCGTTTCGCCCGGGTCCTTCTCGAGATCATAGAGCTCGGGCCGCGGCGCCTGGACGTATTTCCAGGGTCCGACGACGATCCCCACGAGCTCCGACCAGCCGAAATTCTCCCGGGGGTAGAAGGTCTCGACGAGGCTCGGGAGGCCCGGCCGGTCCAACTTCTCGATCCAGGGGACGAGGCTCAGGCCCTCCATGTTCCGGGCCTCGCTCTCGAGGCCGATCGTCTCCAGGATGGTCGGGGCCACATCCACCAGCCTAACGGCGCCTTCGACGACAAGGGGCTTCGGGAAGACCCGGGCATTATGGAGGATGAGCGGCACCCGGACGGTCTCCTCATAGAGAAAGATGCCATGCCCCCTCTCGACCTTGTCGCCCAAACCCTCGCCGTGGTCGCCGGCCACGACGACGAGGGTCTTCTCGAGAAGGCCCTTGGCCTCGAGCGCTTCGAGGACGGCCCCGACATAGCGGTCCATGTAGGCGATCTCGCCGTCATAGGGGCGGCCGGGCGAGCCCTCGCGATACGGGGACGGAGGGTCATAGGGCAGGTGCGGGTCGTAGTAGTGGACCCAGGCGAAGAACCTCGTCTCGCCGTTCCCGTCGAGCCAGCCGGAGAACTTGGCGAACGTCTCCTCGGCCCGGCGCTCGGCGTTCGCGCCCTTCAGCGGCGCCTGGGGCTGGAAGGTGTCGTCGTAGACGTCGAAGCCCCGGCCGATTCCGAACCGGGAATCGACCGAGAATGACGAGACGAAGGCCGCCGTGGCGAAGCCGCGGTCCTTGAGGATCTCCGCCAGCGTTCTCCACTTCGGCGCGAGGTCGTGGCCGTTGTTCCGGACCCCGTGCGTGGCCGGATGGAGCCCCGTCAGGATCGAGCTGTGGGCGGGCAGGGTCAGCGGGGCCGGGCAGTAGGCCCGGGCGAACCGGACCCCTTCGCGGGCCAGGTCGTCGATATGAGGAGTCCGCGCCTGGCCGTAGCCGTAGCAGCCGAGGCGATCGGCCCGGGTCGTGTCGAGGGTGATGAGGAGAACGTTGTGGTCCGAGGCGGCCCCGGGCCGGAACGCGCTCTTCCGCGTCCCCATGACGTAGACCGCGGCCAGGGCGCCCAGGACCAGGACGGCCGCGCCGATGACCGGACCGGCGCGGAAGCACCGGCGGGGCCGGGCCTCGGGCGCAGGACGGGCGGGCGCTCGATCCTTGCGGACCGATCCTCTCGCTTTTTTGCGCTTGCTCATCGCGATTCCAGATTAAGGGATTCCGGGAAATAGTCAAGACAAAGGCCCGCCCCCCGGAGGGGGCGGGCCCTAGTGTCAGCGCTTTGTCAGCTTGCGCTCGAGCTCAGAACGAGAACTTGAAGCCCAGGCGGGCCGACCAGGGGCCGAACCTGGTGTCCCACTGGTTGAACGCGGGGTGGGTGCGGTTTTCGTCGGCGATGATGTCCAGGTAGTTCGTGGCGAAGGTCCCGTCCAGGATCATGCGGTTGTACTGGGAATTGTAGGAGCCGAAGCTTGAGACGTTGGGGGTCATGATCCGGCTTTGGATGGTCTTGGTGTTGGTGACGTTGTCGATCTGAAGGTTGACGGAGGCCCGATACTTGTCGCCCAGCTTCATCGTGTAGTCCAGATAGATGTCGGCCCAGAAGGTGAACGGGAGCCGCCCCAGGTCCCCCCGGCCCTCGGGGTAGAAGTACTTCGTCCAGTAGATGACCTTGGTCGTCACCGGCAGGCCGCTCCGGCCGTAGCCGACGAACCCGACGGTCAGCCCGAACGGGAAGGCGTAGGACCCGTAGGCCTTGAAGTAATGGGTCCGGTCCTGGGGCAGGGGGCCGTCAAGCACGTTGCCCTGGCCGTCGTAGCCCATGAACCAGCGGTCGTAGTCCTGCTCGACGCCCGGGCCGAGGCGGCCGCCTTCGTCGGTGCTGCCCAGGCCTGAAAAGCTGCCGTAGACGCGGCTCCAGGTGTAGTTGAAGCCGCCCTGCCAGTTGTCGCT
>DSDX01000344.1 GCA_011048485.1 Candidatus Aminicenantota bacterium
ATGTTCGACTCCTCTGTCTCACTAAATGACTATTTTACCATATCCGGCCTCATTCGCCGCGCGGCCGAAACCCGGGAGGACCCGGCGTCCGCCCGCCCCCGCCCCGCTCCCGGCCCGGGCCGCTCGTGTTTCGCTTGGGATTAATGATAGAATGGAAGCCGAGGAGGGACAGTATGACCACCCCGACGCGACGGCTCGCGACCCTTGTCACGGCTTTGGCGGCGCTCGGGGCCGCCTGTTCGAGCGGCCCCAAGCTCCAACTGGATCCCGCAAGCCGGGAGTTCTACGAGACGGCCCGGCTCATCATGACCAAGGAGGAGACGAAGATCTTCGAGAGGCTGCCCGACATCGAGGGCCGCAAGGAGTTCATCGCCGATTTCTGGCTCAAGCGGGACCCTGATCCCGACACGCCGAAGAACGAGTACCGGGAGCAGTTCGAGGCCCGCGTCGACTTCGTCAACAAGCGCTTCAACAAGGAGGGCGGCCCGGGCTACAACACCGATCGCGGCCGGGTCTACATCTTCATGGGCCCTCCCGACAAGATCGAGGAGTTCCCCCCCCAGCCCGGCTCGGGCTTCCGCGGCACCCTCGTCTGGTGGAGCTATTTCGACCATCAGATGGCCGTCGAGTTCACGGACGAGAGGGGCGACGGCCGCTACCGGATCACCGACACGGCGGGCGACTTCTTCGGGGCCATGGACCTGGCCAAGCTCGGGCGCAACACCCGGGCCGACGACGTCTTCGGCCGCAAGTTCGTCAAGTTCCAGGCCGACTACGACGCGGGGGCCGGGGAGATCGAGGTCCGCCTGCCGGCCAAGGAGCTGATGTTCCGCGAGAACGACGAGGGCCGCCTCCAGATCGACCTGCGGTTCGTCATCTACATCTATCCCGACGAGGGCGCGGGCAAGGAGACCCTCGCCGAGGCCCGGTCGGTCGCGTTCACCGACGCCGAGCTCGAAGCCATGGAGACGGTCGATTTCCGCTTCGCCAAGTCCCTGGCGCCGGGGACGAACTATGTCGATGTCCTGGTCATGGCCCCGGAGGGCCTGCACGGCAAGATCAGGCAGATCTTCGAGATCAAGGTCGACCGGTAGACGGCCCCGGCCCGCCCGGGCCGCGGCGGATCATTGACTTCCCATCCGGGCTCCGTTAGTATGGGCCTCTCATAGGCCCCGGAGCGCGCATGAAACTCAATTTTTTTCCCAGAGACCACAAGTTCTTCGATCTTTTCCGGGAGGACGCCGCCAACCTCAGGGAGGGCGCCCTGGCCCTCCAGGAACTTATCGACAACTACGTGGATGTCGAGAAGAAGTACGAGCGGATCAAGGCCATCGAGCACAAGGGCGACAATATCACCCACGAGCTCTTCACCAAGCTCCGCGACACCTTCATCACCCCGCTCGAGCGCGAGGACATCCACGGCCTGGCCGGCGGCCTCGACGATGTCCTCGACTGCATCGAGGGGGTGGCCAGCCGGATGTGCTACTTCAAGCTCGCCGGACCGACGCCCGAGGCCAAGAAGCTCGTCGACATCATCGCCAAGGCCGTCGAGCAGATCTACGAGGCCATCGACAATCTCGAGACCCTAGGCCACTGCCACACCTTCTGCCAGCAGGTCAATATCCTCGAATACGAGGCCGACATCATCTGCCGGGAGGCCATCGCCGAGCTGTTCGACATGGCGGAAACCCCCGCGGAGATCAAGGAGCTCATCAAGCTCAAGGAGATCTACACGAGGCTCGAGGTCGCCGCGGACCGCTGCGAGGACGTGGCCAACGTCATCGAGAGCATCATCGTCAAGTCGACCTGACCTGGCCGCTCATGAAAACGCCTTGTTCTTCAATCCCCCACGAAGAACCCAGACCGGCGTTTTCACCCTTCGGGCAAGCCGATCCGGCCGCATCTGCTTCGTCGCAAACGGCTCGCGGTATTCCGAGTCCAGCTTCGCCCTTTGGCGCCTCGCATCTACAGCCGTCTCGGCTCGTGAATAATCCAGGCTAGCCCATGCCCGACGCCGGTTTCCTCTTCATCCTCTTCATCATCCTGCTCGCGCTGGTGTTCGACTACACCAACGGACTGAACGACGCGGCCAACTCCATCGCCACGATCGTCTCGACCCGGGTCCTAACGCCGCGCCAGGCCGTCATCTGGGCCGCTTCCTTCAATTTCATCGCCTTCCTGATCTTCGGCACGGGCGTCGCCCACACCATCGGCAACGGACTCATCGACATCAGCGTCGTCACGCCCACCGTCGTTTTCTCCGGTCTCATCGGCGCCGTGACGTGGAACCTGGCGGCCTGGTACCTGGGCTTGCCGATCAGCGCGTCCCACGCCCTCATCGGCGGCTACGCCGGGGCGGCCGTCGTCAAGGCCGGCACGGGCATCATCATCGTCGGCGGCTGGGGCAAGATCCTCCTCTTCATCTTCCTCGCTCCCCTCCTCGGCTTGGCCCTCGGCGTCCTTTTCATCTGGATCGCGACTTGGACCGTCCATAAGAAGAACCCGGCCCGGATCAACAAGGCCGCCAAGCGCCTCCAGCTCCTCTCGGCCGCCCTCTACAGCCTGGGCCACGGCGGCAACGACGCCCAGAAGACCATGGGCATCATCGCCAGCCTGATCTACGCCGCCGGCTGGATCAAGACCTTTCATGTCCCCCTTTGGGTCGTCCTGTCCGCCCATGCGGCCATCGCCCTGGGCACCCTTTCGGGGGGATGGAGAGTGGTCAAGACCATGGGCCAGAAGATCACCAAACTGCGGCCCATCGACGGCTTCTGCGCCGAGAGCGCCAGCGCCGTCAGCATCTTTTTCGCGACCTATCTGGGCGTCCCGGTCAGCACGACGCATGTCATCACCGGGGCCATCTCCGGCGTCGGGGCGGCCAAGCGCTTCTCGGCCGTCCACTGGGGCGTGACCCTGAAGATCGTCTGGGCCTGGATCTTCACCATTCCGGGCTCCGCCCTGATGGCCGGCCTGGCCTATACGCTCATCCGCCTCGTCGACACCTACCTGGTGTGAGGACATGACGCGCGCCGCCAGTCTCGTCCTCGATGGCGTTCTCGCGTCCATCCTCCTGGCCGGCGGCTTGACGGCCCAAACCCCGGTCCGGGCCCGCGACATTCTCCCCGCCGAGGGTCTCGTCGCCTCGAGCGTCACCGTCATCCAGGACCAGGCTGCCCTCAACGCCCATTATTTTCTCGCCGACGAAGCCGCTCTCGGCCTCGGCCCCCGGACGGACGCCGTCTTCGCCCGCTATCGGGCGGGGGCCGGGGAGGCCCTCCTCCTCGTCGCCGTCCACCCGTCCGCGGAAGCGGCCGGGCGCGTCTACGGGCGGTTCGGACGGGATTTCTTCTCCGAAAGGTTCGACCCGACGGCCGCCAGGTTCTTCGAAAGGATCGAGACCGGCGACTGGGTGGGAGCGGCCAGGCAGGGCCCCGTGCTCATCGTCGTCCTGGAGGCGCCCGACCGGGCCGCCTGCGAAAGCCTTCTTGACCGCGCCGCGGGGCAGGCCCCCGCCGCTAAGTCCCCGTGAGCCGGAGCCCCCGTCCGGCGGGAGGAGACAGCCCATGATCGACCAACCGGCCGCCAAGCCGAAATTCCCGGCCACGTTCTGGACGGCCAACACCATCGAGCTCTTCGAGCGGGCCGCCTACTATTCCATGGCCTCCTTCATGGTCATCTACCTGAAGGAGACGCTCGGCATGACCCCGAGCTTCGCCACCTTCCTCAACGGGTCGCTCCTGTGGGGCATTATCTATTTCATGCCCATCCTGTCCGGGACGCTGGCCGACAAGTTCGGTTTCAAGCGCTCGCTTTCGGTCTCGTTCGTGCTCATCTCGCTCGGCTACTTCGTCATGGGCAACGTTCAGCGGTTCTGGCCGGGCCTCATCGGCCGGGGAGCCGCCGAGGCCGTCGATTTCACGGTCCCCGTGGTCCTGGGCGCCGTTCTCATCGGCATCGGCGGGTCGATCGTCAAGCCCTGCATCGCCGGCACGGTCCAGAAGACGGCCGGGACGCGGGCGACCCTGGCCTTCGGCATCTTCTACATGGTCATCAACATCGGCTCGATCACCGGCCGGAGCGTCTCCTATTTCATCCGGACGAGCCTCGGCATCCCGGCCATCTTCACCTACGCCGCGACCTCCTTCGCCCTCGTCGGGCTCATCGTCACCCTGTTCGTCTACAAGGAGCCCGAGTACGTCAGCGACGGCCTCAAGGACGGCCAGAAGGTCGAGAAGCGGACGCTGGGCCAGGCCCTGGCCGGCATCTTCATCGTCCTGGGCAACCTCAAGTTCGTCTTCCTCATCGTCGTCCTGAGCCTGTTCTGGTTCCTCTACATCCAGCTCTACAACCTCATGCCCCTGTTCATGCGCTACGTCGATCCCAACGCCCCGATGGAGCTCTACACCCTGGCCAATCCGGTCATGATCGTCTGCTTCCAGCTGCTCATCACCCGGCTGGTCAAGCGCTGGCTGCCGGTCAAGACCATCATGATCGGGGCCGTCGTCGTGACCCTCGGCATGCTCGTCAACGTCCTGCCGCCCCTGCTCTTCGCCGATCCCAACGCCAAGACCGGCCTCCTCGGGCTGAGCTTGCCCATCGCCGGCGTCTTCATTCTCGTGTCCATCGCCTCCATGGCCGTGGGCGAGATGATGGCCTCGCCCCGCGTCTACGAGTACATCGGGGCCATCGCCCCCAAGGGACAGGAGGGGCTCTACCTCGGCTACTCGAACCTGCCCATCGCCCTGGCCAGCATCGTCGGCGGGCCGATCGGAGGGCGGCTGTTCGAGCGCTACATCAGCACGCCTCTCGAGCAGGGCCGGCCCGTCGACACCGTGACGATGTGGCTCATCATCGTCGGGATCGGGATCCTGTCGGTGGCGGGCCTGTGGATCTACGACCGGGCGGTCGTCAAGGGCGCCAAAAAGGCCTGATCGGGACCTGGACCCTTTACTTATCGGGCTTGGGCTTGGGGAGCGTCCCGTCGTCGCAGGGCAGGTCCTCTTCGTAGTTGCGGGCCATCTCCGGGTTCGGGGCGGAGGTGCAGGGCGGGAGCGGCTCCATCTCCTTCCCGCAGCAGAGAGGGATGGGCCGACCCTCCTCGACCTTGGTCTCCTTGCCGCATACCGAGCATATGTAAACGACTTCGCTCATGTCTTGTCTCCTTTGGGTGATATGACTTCTTCATCTTAGCACCACCCGCCGGGAACGCACAAGCCCGAACGACGAAGACCCCTCCGCGGCCTCAGGTTGACAGTCGTTCGAGGATTCCTGTAGTGTCTTGAGGGAGCGTTGGACATATGGACCTCACAAAAGAACTCGTCCTCGGCAACTACCGTCTCATCGAGAAGCTCGGCGAGGGCGGCATGGGCGCCGTCTGGAAAGCCCGGGACCTCAAGCTCGACCGCGATGTCGCCATCAAGTTCCTGCCGCAGGGCGCGGTGGGAGACCCCGAGAGGAGGGTCTTCTTCGAGCGCGAGGCCAAGGCCGTCGCCGCCCTGCGCCATCCCAACATCGTCACCATCTACGCCATCGACGAGGCCGAGGGCACGACCTTCTTCACCATGGAGCTCATCGAAGGCCGGTCGTTGTCCGAGCTCGTCGAGCCCGCGGGCGTTCCCCTGGACCGCTTCCTCGAGGTCGCCGTGCCGCTCGCCGACGCCGTCGCCGCCGCCCACGCCAGCGGCATCATTCACCGCGACCTCAAGCCCCCGAACATCATGATCGACACGACGGGGACGATCAAGATCCTCGACTTCGGCCTGGCCCGCATCCTCCTGCCCCTGCCGCGGGTGATCGGCCGGGACGAGGGCACGACGGCCACGCTCGACGCCGATTTCGCCGGGACGATCGCCTACATGTCGCCCGAACAGCTCCGCAACCAGCCGCTCGACCACCGCACCGACATCTTCTCGCTCGGCATCGTCCTGTTCGAATGGGCCACGGGGCGCCTGCCGTTCGCGGGCCGGACCGGCCCCGAGCGGATCGCCGCCGTCCTCAAAGACGAGCCTCTCGTGGCCTCCGAGCTCAATCCCCGCCTGCCCCGCCAGATCGACCGCATCCTCCGCCATTGTCTCGAGAAGGAGCCGCGCTACCGCATGGCCTCGGCCCGGGACCTCAGGGACGAGCTCGGGTCGCTGGACCAGCCCGGCGACGCGGGCCGGACCGCCGCCCCCCCCTCGATCGCCGTCCTGCCTTTCGTCGACATGAGCCGGGAGAAGGACCAGGGCTATTTCTGCGAAGGCATCGCCGAGGAGATCATCAACGCCCTGTGCCGCATCCGGGGACTTCGGGTCGCCTCGCGGACCGGGTCGTTCCAGTACAAGGACGCGGCGGCCGATCCGCGCGAGATCGCCAGCGCGCTCCGGGTCGACACGGTCCTCGAGGGCAGCGTGCGGAAGTCCGACAACAGGCTCCGCATCACGGTCCAGCTCATCGAAGCCGCCCGGGGCTTTCATCTCTGGTCGGAATCCTACGACCGGGAGCTGCGCGACGTCTTCGCCATCCAGCAGGAGATCGCCCGCAACGTCGTCCGTTCCCTGAGGGTCACGCTCAGCCCCCAGGAGAAGGGCGCCCTGGCGGCGGTCCCGACAAGCCACGTCCAAGCCTACGACTACTACCTGCGCGGCCGGTCCTTTTTCTATCGCTACGGCCGCCACGACATCGAGTTCGCCCTCCAGCTCTTCGCCCGGGCCGTCGAGCTCGACCCGGACTACGCCCTGGCCCACGCCGGCCTGGCCGACTGCTGGTCCTACATCTACCTCTACGCCGAGAGAAAGGACGAGGTCCGGGCCCAGGCCGAGGCCGCCGGCCGCCGGGCCGTCGAGCTGGCCCCCGAGTCCGCCCAAGCCCAGGCCTCGCTGGCCATGGCCCTGTCCCTCGGGCCCAAGAAGGGGGACGCCGAACCCGCCTTCGAGAGGGCCATCCGGCTCGACCCGACGCTCTTCGAGGCCTGGTACTTCTATGCCCGGCACGCCTTCGCTTCGGGCGATCTGGCCAAGTCGGCCACCCTTTACGAGGAGGCCATGCGGGTCCGGCCCGAGGATTTCTATTCGCCGCTTCTCGTCGCCCAAGTCTACCAGGAGCTGGACCGGCCCGAGGACGCCCGGGCCGTCAGGGAGAAGGGCGTGGCCCTGGTCGAGAAGCACGTCGACCTCCACCCGGACGATGTCCGGGCCCTCTACATGGGGGCCAACGGCCTGATCGCCCTGGGCCAGAAGGCCAAGGGCCTGGAGTGGGCCCGGCGGGCCCGCCGCATCGAACCCGACGATCCCATGGTCCTCTACAATCTCGGCTGCATCCACGCCCTGGCCGGCGATCTCGAGGAGGCCATCGACTGCCTGGAGCGGGCCGCCGCGGGGGGGCTCCTCCAGAAGGGCTGGTACGAGCACGACGGCGACCTCGAGCCCGTCCGCGGCCATCCCCGCTTCAAGGCCCTCCTCGAAAGGATGTAGCAAGGCGGCCCATGGGTGTCCTCGTGACCGCCGCCGGTCTGACCAAGACGTACGGCGACCTCACGGCGGTCGCCGGCATCGACTTCGAGATCCGCGAGGGCGAGTGCTTCGGCTTTCTCGGGCCCAACGGGGCCGGCAAGACGACGACCGTCCGCATGATCCATTGCGTCTCGCCCCTGACTTCCGGCACGCTGACCGTCGGAGGACTGCCCGCGGGCATCGGCAACCGGGCCCTGAAGAAGATGACCGGGGTCATCCCCCAGGAGATCAACCTCGACAACGACTTGACCGTGGCCGAGAACCTGGTCATCTTCGCCCGCTTCTTCGACATCGGCCGCCGGGAGGCCAAGGCCCGCATCGCCGAGCTGCTGCGCTTCGTCGAGCTCGAGGCCAAGGCCAAGTGCAAGATCTCGGAGCTTTCGACGGGCATGAAGCGGCGGCTGCTCATCGCCCGGGCGCTCATCAACCGCCCCCGCCTCATCGTCGCCGACGAGCCGACGACCGGCCTCGACCCCCAGGCCCGCCACCTCATCTGGCAGCGCCTCCGCCGGCTCAAGACCCAGGGCACGACGCTCGTCCTGACGACCCAGTACATGGAGGAGGCCCAGCAGCTCTGCGACCGGCTGGTCGTCATGCACGAGGGGCGGATCCTCAAGGAAGGCGCGCCCGCCCGCCTCGTCGAGGACGAGATCGGGCGCGAAGTCGTCGAGGTCCGGACGCCGCCCGAAGACGACGCCAGGATCGTCGGCCATTTGGCCGGCTTCGCCTGCGCCCACGAGCGCGTCGGCGACACCCTCTACTTCTACTGCCGCGACGGGCACGGGACGATGAAGAAGCTCCTCGAGCTCGACCTGCCCAACACCCTGAACCGGCCGGCGACGCTCGAGGACGTCTTCCTCAAGCTCACGGGACGGAGCCTCCACGAATGAGCCTGTCCTACCGCATCGCCTACGTCTTCCTGAGGAACCTCTATTCCTACAAGCGGTTCGTCGTCCCGACCTTCCTGGTCAGCCTGGTCGAGCCGCTCTTCTACCTGGTCACGTTCGGCATCGGCATGGGGGCCTACATGGGCGCCTTCGGCGGCCGGCCCTACCTCCACTTCCTCGTGCCCGGCGTCCTGGCCACGGCGGCCATGATGTCGTCGTCGTTCGAGTGCCTCTACGGGACCTTCGTCAAGATCGTCCACGAGAAGGTCTACGAATCCCTCATCGCCACGCCGGTTTCGGCCGACGAGGCCGTGGCCGGCGACATCGCCTGGGCCTCGTTCCGGGGCCTCATCAGCGGCGGCCTCATGATGGCCGTGGCCCTGGCCATGGGCGTCGCCCCGGCGGCGGCCTGGCGGGCCGCCGTCCTCCTGGTCTTCCTGGTCTTCGTCGGGGTCCTCTTCGGCTCCCTGGCCATGATCGTCACCTCGGTCTCGCCCAGCTTCGATTTCTTCAGCTACTACACCGAGCTCGTCATCACCCCGATGTTCTTCTTCTCCGGGGTCTTCTTCCCCCTCGACAACTTCCCCGGCTGGATGAAGGTCCTGGCCGAGTTCCTGCCTTTGACCCACGCCGTCCGCGTCTCACGGGCGCTCTTCACCGGCGACGCCGTGCCCGGCGTCGGCTGGAGCCTGGCCGGACTGGCCGTCCTGGCGGCGGCCGCGTTCACGGTCTCCACCCGCATGATGCGGAAACGCCTGATCAAATAGGAGCTTGTCATGTCACGATGGTTTTCCCGCGCCGCCGCAGCGGCCTCGGTCGCCCTTCTCGTCCTCGCCGCCTCGCCCGGAGGGCACGGGGCCCCGCCCGCCCAGGACAAGGAGACGGTCGGGGCCAAGGGCCCGGGCCGCACGGTCCTGCCCGTCAACCAGATCGTGACCCCCATCGGCATTCAGTCGACCCTGCCCGGCCTCCGGCCCCAAGCCCTGGCCCTGTCGCCGGACAACGCCCTCCTGGCCGTCTCCGGCAAGACGCACGAGCTCATCATCCTCGATCCCATCTCCGGCCGGATCGAACAGCAGGTCCCCCTCCCGGCCGAAGAGCAGGAGGAACAGCATCCCGAGGTCGTGTCGCCGCAGATCCTCGATCCCGACGTCAAGGGCCAGCTGAGCTATACCGGGCTCGTCTTCGCCCCGGACGGGCGCCGCATCTACATGAGCAACGTCCAGGGCAGCATCAAGGTCTTTGCCGTCGACCCGGACGGCTACGTCGAGCCCTCACATACGATCCGCCTCCCCCCGGCCGGCGCGCCGAGGCGGGCCGAGGAGATCCCGGCCGGCCTGGCCCTCAGCCCCGACGGCCGGCGGCTCTACGTCTGCGGCAATCTCTCGAACCGCCTCCTCGAGATCGATACGGCCGGGGCCGCGGTGCTGCGGACCTTCGACGTCGGGGCCCTGCCCTTCGACGTCGTCCTGGCCGGCGACAAGGCCTACGTCAGCAACTGGGGCGGCCGGAGGCCCGGCCCCGGCGACCTGACCGGCCCGGCCGGCCGGGGCACCAAGGTCCGGGTCGACCCGGTCAAGCACATCGCCGGCGAGGGCTCCGTGAGCGTCGTCGACCTCGCGGCCGGAGCCGTCAAGGCCGAGGTCCTCGTCCATCTCCACGCCTCAGCGCTGGCCCTCTCTCCGGACGGCCGCTGGGTCGTCTGCGCCAACGCCGCTTCCGACAACCTCAGCGTCATCGACACGGCGACCGACAGCGTCGCCGAGACGATCTGGGCCAAGTCCTCGCCGGCCGACCTCTTCGGCGCCTCGCCCAACGCGCTGGTCTTCTCCCGCGACGGCAAGACCCTCTATGCCGCCAACGGCACCCAGAACGCCGTCGCCGCGATCGCCTTCGATCCCAAGAGGAAGCGCTCCAAGCTCAAAGGGTTCATCCCGGTCGGCTGGTACCCGGGGGCCCTGGCCCTGAACCGGCGTCACGGCCTCCTCTACGTGGCCAACATCAAGGGCCACGCCGCCGAGCCGGCCGAACCCAAGGAAGGCGGCCCCCCCGGTTTCAACTCGCATCAGTACCACGGCTCGGTCTCGATCTTCCGGGAGCCGCGGCAGCGGGACCTCTGGGAGCTGACCGGCGTCGTCTACGCCAACTACCACGGCGAGCGGATCGCCAAGGCCTTCCAGAAGCCCCGGCCGAACCAGCCGCCCCGGCCCGTCCCCGAGCGGATCGGGGAGCCCAGCGTCTTCGAGCACGTCGTCTATGTCATCAAGGAGAACCGGACCTACGACCAGGTCCTCGGCGACGTCCGGGCGGGCAACGGCGATCCCGAGCTCTGCGTCTTCGGCGAGGAGGTGACGCCGAACCAGCACAAGCTCGTCGGCGAGTTCGTCCTGCTCGACAACACCTACTGCAGCGGCATCCTCAGCGCCGACGGCCACCAGTGGTCGACCTCGGCCTTCGGCACCGATTATCTCGAGCGGTCCTTCGCCGGCTGGCCCCGGAGCTACCCCGACGGCATGGGGCCCGACGAGAGGGACGCCATGGCCTACGCGCCGAGCGGGTTCATCTGGGACAACGCCCTCGCCCACGGCGTCTCGCTGTGGAACTTCGGGGAGTTCATGATGCCCGAATGCGGCTGGGCCGATCCCAAGCGCGAAGGCGAGCCCCAATGGGCCGACTACTGGGACGAGTTCCTCAACGGCCGGGGGCTGGTCCGGATCGGCAGCCAGCCGTCCATCGAGACCATCCGCCCCTTCTCGCCGACGGACACCCTGGGCTGGAAGATGGCCGTGCCCGACGTCTGGCGGGCCCGCTACATCGCGAACCAGGTCGCCACTTGGGAGAAAGAGGGCCGCATGCCCGGGCTCATCCTCGTCTGCCTGCCGGACGACCACACCAGCGGCACGTCGGAGGGCGCCCCGACGCCCGAGGCCTGCGTCGCCGACAACGACCTCGCCTTCGGCCGCATCGTCGAGGCCTTCAGCCACAGCTCCTTCTGGAAGGAGACCGTCATCTTCGGCATCGAGGACGACCCCCAGAACGGCTGGGACCACGTCAGCGGCTACCGGACGACGGCCTACTGCGCCAGCCCCTACACCAAGCGGGGCGCGGTCGTCAGCACCCAGTACAACACGACCAGCATCCTCCGGACGATCGAGCAGATCCTGGGCCTGCCGCCCATGAACCAGTTCGACGCCACCGCCACGCCGATGTTCGATTGCTTCACCGAGACGACGGATCTCACGCCCTTCGACAGCGTCCCCAACAGGATCCCCCTCGACACGATGAACCCGCCCAAGGAGAAGATCCAGGACCCGCTGCTCAGGCGCCACGCCGTCCAGTCGGGCCGGCTGAACTTCCGGCAGATCGACGCCTGCCCCGAGGACACCCTCAACCGCATCATCTGGCACGCCGTCAAGGGCAGCGCCGCGCCCTACCCGGCCTGGGCCGTGACTCTCGTCGACGATGACGACGACTGAAAGGAACTCATCCCTTCGGCCGGGCTCGGAATATCACCCTTTGCCCCCGCACCCCGGAAACCTTCTTATACGATTTCCCCCGCCTGCGGCGGGTCCCCCTTCCAGCACGGGGGCCTAAGGGCGATAAT
>DSDX01000341.1 GCA_011048485.1 Candidatus Aminicenantota bacterium
ACGTCGAACATCCCCAGGTGCGTCATTTTGTCATAGATCCCGATCATCGTCTCCCGGCAAAGATCGGCGGAATCCCCCTCCGGATTCCGGTTCTCGAACGGAAGGACCGCGAGGGAAGGCTTGCCCCCTGTCGCAGGCCCCGCGTCCCTCCTGAGAAAAAGCCGCCAGAGCCCAATCCCCGCGGCGATCACGGCAATCGCTATGAGCGCGGGAACGACGATCTTCTTCGGCGAAAAGGACACCGTGATCTGCCGCGATGTCGACGGGACGGTGGGCAGGACTTTTTCCGTCGTCGTGACGCCTTTTTCGACCTTGTCCAGCTCCTCCAGGATGGCGTCGACACCCTGGAAGCGCTTCTCCCTGTCCCGCTCCAGGCAGCGCAGGATGAGCCGTTCGAGCTCGCCGGGGAGCTGCGGATTGAGGTCCATCGGGTTCCGCGGCGTCTCGGTCTTCTGCTTGAGGGCGATGGCGACGAACGTCTCCCCTTCGAACGGGAGCTTCCCCGTCACCATCTCGTACAGGATGACGCCCAGCGAATAGATGTCCGACCGGGCGTCCGCCTCCTTGGCCTCCATCTGCTCGGGCGACATGTACTCGGGCGTCCCGATCACCACCCCCGCGCCGGTCAATCCCTTCATCTTCAGGGAGCGGGCGATCCCGAAGTCCATGATCCGGACGTTCCCCTCCCGGTCGATCATGATGTTCTGGGGCTTGAGGTCCCGGTGCACCACCCCCAGCCGGTGGGCCTCGGCCAGGCCCTCCGAGATCTGCCGGGCGATGTAGACGGTCTTCCCGGCGCTCATCTGCCCCATCATCCGGAGGACGCTCTTGAGGTCCTCGCCGGAGACGTATTCCATCGTGATGTAGTGGGTTCCGTTGTCGTCGCCGAGGTCGTACATCCGGCAGACGTTGCGGTGGGAGATCCTGCGGGCCAGCCGGAGCTCGTTGTCGAAGCGCTCGATCGCCTCCCCGTCGGAGGAGATCTCGGGCTTGATGAGCTTCAGGGCGATCTTCTCCTTGGTCTTCGTGTCGAAGATCTTGTAGACCCGGCCCATTCCGCCGTGGCCCAGCTCCTCGATGACCTGGTAGCGGCCGGCGAAGGTCGAGCCGGTCGTCAGCTCCTTTTGCACCGTCGCCATGGTTTCGGTGACGACGGGCCGGGGAGGATCATGGGGTCCCGGACTGAATCCTTTTGAAGCCGGGTCATGTCCCCGGATCGGCGCGCCGCACTCGGCGCAGAAGTGCGCCGTGTCCGCGTTCTCGGAGCGACAGACCGGGCATTTCATGCGAATCCCCTTTTTATTTTCCCAGGACCTCCAGCCTCTTTCTTGCGTCTTCGACTTCGGAAAAGCCGGGATCGGCGTCCTTCCAGAGCTCGAGGAATTTCGCGTAATTCTCGCGGGCTTTGGCCTTGTCTCCAAGCTTCTCATGAATCTGGCCGAGCCTGTAAAAAGCCCGGGCATAGATGTCGCCATAAGACAGCCGACCAGTCGTCAACGCCGTGATATGTTCGTATTTCTCCCGCGCCTTCTCCAAATCGCCGGAGCTGAAGTACGTGAGGGCCAGGGTGTCGAGAATCCAGGCGGCCTTTTCATAGCGGCCGTAGGGAAGCGACCGCTCGGCCCGCTCAAGATATTCGACGGCCCGAGAAAAATTCTTTCGCTTCAGCTCGATGGCGCCCATGAGATGGTCGTAGAGCCGGATCGCTTTCTTGTTCAACCCCTTTTCGATGAACGCCTTGAGCTCTCCGGCCGTTATTTCCGCTTCATCGATCCGGTTCGAAGCCAGATGGATAAGGCCCCTGAGATGGATGACCGACCTCTTATTGCCGAAATCGGTATTCCCGGTGTCGATGGCGAAGGCTTTCCTGCATTCGTTGCGGGCGGCCTCCGTCCGGCCTGATATCAAATACGCGCGGGCGAGGCTTTCATGGCAAGTCCGTTCAAGATCGGGAAGTCCTGACTTCTTGAATTGTTCGGCGAGCGGCGCCACTATTTTGATCAGTTCGCGGTCGCGGCCTTCGAGGATCAGCAAATTACCGAGACCGCGGTAGCCGCTGTAACGTGCGGCGGGAGTTTTTTCTCCGACCAGAGCGCGATAGGCGGCTTCCGCTTCCGCCAAATCGCCTTTCCGGACGAGCCAAGAGGCGCGGAGGACGCGGTTTGAATAATCGTCGGGGGCGAGCGTTTCGGCCGCCTCGAGCTCCTTTGCAGCGAGGTCGAGGCGATTCTGGCCGAGGTGAAGATAAGCCAGTTCCCGGCGGCCGAACGCGTTATTTTCGATCTCGCGGAGATACTTCTCCAGAACCTCCTGCGCCTTGTCAGGCATGTTTATAGCTCGATAGACATCCGCTATCTGCGAATAGGCGGCCCCGAATCGAAACTTCGTCGATATGCACTTTTCGTAGTGTTTCAGGGCCTCGTCCCATTCTTCGATATCGCCAAATATGCACGCCATTGTGTAATTGATCCGCGGGTGATCGGGGTAGAGCGCCAGATTCTTCCTGCCCGCTTCCAGGGATTTGGCCCAGTCCGGTTCCGGCCTGTTCCAATAATAATGTTCCAGCTCGATGACGTTTCGGTCCTTCTCCGAGATCCGCTCCGGACGGTTTTGAATGAGCTCGAGGGCTTTGGCCTCGTATTTCCGGGCCTCGGGATAATCAAGGATGTTTTGGCTAGCGGACCTCAACGCCCAGTAAGCCATGATGAATTCGGGATCGATGGCCACGGCCTTCCGGAGGAGCCGAATGGCATCGGCATATTCGATACGGAAATGGTGCCTGCGGGATTCGACGTAATAGGCCCAGGCCTCGGCCGACGGCGACGCGATGTCGCCGATGCTCTGGTCGACGTCGGCGGCAAGCTGCGTCGCGGTGAGGTTCAAATCCGCCTTGATCTTCCGGGTTATCTCGCGGATCTTGGGCATGATCTCGTCGAAATTCCCGCCGGCCACCTGGACCGGCGAGAGCCCTTCGCGCGAGTGCGGCTTCCGGCACGTCGCGTTGATGACGATCTGGTCTCCCGCCTTGAGGAAGCTCCCGTTGACCGTGTACTGCGCCCCGCCCTCGTCGGCGATCCGGACGAGGTCCGCGGTGGAATACGCCGAGGCGTCGGCCAGGTCGAGCTTCTTAAGGACGCCGTAGATGTCGCTGTCGGTCAGGACGTCCAGGAATCTCGACTGGTTCAGGTCCATGATCAGGAGGTCCCGGATGCCGGTGGACCAGTTGTCCAGCGCTTTATCGCCCGTCTTGTTCTCGAAATTCACGACCGCGACCGTCGGCCGGGCCGAGGCGGGAGTGGCGATCCTTTTTCGGGGCAAAACGCTTAGGATGACGATCCCGGCCGCGACGACGGCCAAACCGATGAGGCCCGGAACGATGATCTTCTTCGGCGAAAAGGACACCGTGATCTGCCGCGACGTCGAGCGGGCGGACGGCAGGATCTTCTCCGTCGTCGGCAGGCCTTTTTCGATCCGCTCGAGCTCGGAACGGACGTCGGAAGCGCTCTGGTAGCGCTTGGCCTTATCTTTCTCCAGGCACTTGAGGATGACGCCGCTCAAGTCGTCGGGCAGGCCGGGATTGAGCTCTTTGGGGGGCCTCGGCGCCTCGCCTTTGTGCTTCATGGCCACGCTCAAGGCCGTCTCGCCCTCGAACGGCACGCGGCTCGTCGCCATCTCGTAGAGAATGACGCCCAAGGAATAGATGTCGGAGCGGTGGTTGACGTCCTTGGCCTCGGCCTGTTCCGGGCTCATGTACTCGGGCGTGCCGATCATCACGCTCGGCCCGGTGATCCCCTTTTCCCGGACCGACCGGGCGATGCCGAAGTCCATGATCTTGGCGTTCCCGTTCTTGTCGATCATGATGTTCTGGGGCTTGAGGTCCCGATGGACGACGCCCAGGCCGTGGGCCTCCGCCAATCCCTCGCAGACTTGTTTCGCGACGCTCAGCAGCATGCCCAGGCTCAGGCTCCCGGACATGTGGATCATGCTCTTGAGGTCCTCGCCATGGACATATTCCATGGTGATGAAGCGGGCGCCCGCCGCCTCCCCGATGTCGAACATCTTGCAGACGTTCCGGTGCCCGATCCGGCGGGCCAGCCGCAGCTCGTTCGAGAACCGCTCGATCGTGTCCTTGTCGGAGGCGACCTCCGGCCGGATGAGCTTGAGGGCGATCTTCTCGCCGACCTTGGTGTCGTGGACCTTGTAGACCCGGCCCATGCCGCCGTGGCCGAGCTCCTCAATGATTTGGTAGCGGCCGGCGAAGGTCTGGCCGGTTGTCAGTTCGTGGATTGGTGTTTGGAGGGTTTCGGTGACGTTGGGACGGAGAGGGGTGGCGCACTTGCCGCAGTAGGCAGATTCCGGAGGGTTCTCGTGCTGACACTTCGGGCACTTCACGGCCGATTCCCCTTATCTGCCCTGGCCCTAGGATAATGCCGATGGCTGCGGATAGTCAACTGTCAAGGGGGCTCTATGCTGATGCCCAGTCAACCGCAAGAGCGCCAGGTAAGCCTCCCGTTTTCGCGGCCCCTTCAGCGAAGGGAGGGGCCCGCCCTCATTTGGCCGTTTCCGGGCCGGCCAACCCAAGCAGGTTCCCGCTGTAGGACGGGTCCGAGATCCGCGATCCTTTTCTTCGCGGCTCAGTTCAGCGATCAGGGGCTATTTGGTCTGAGGCCAATAGGAAAGCGCCTCGAGCAGATACCCCAATCTCCGCTCGTACTTGCGACATAAGGCCATTGTTTTGTCGGCCAAGGCCGTGTAGGCGTCACCGGCCGTCTTGCGGAGGAATTCGTCCGCGGCATTGAAATCCGCGGCGTCCTTTCCCCAGCGTGCGCCGACGGTCAACGGCATGTCGGGGCCCATGATGAGCATGTAGTTCAGGAAGCCGTCCGGGATGTTCTTGCTCTTGTAGAGGGCCTGCCAATCCTTGGCGATCTGCTCGCTCTCCTTCTCCATGCCGGGGAGGCCGTAATAGTAATCCCAGCAGATGAAGCGTGCGTCCTGTGTACTGACCCGCGGCGGCTCAGGCAAATAGGATAGATCATAGCGCAAGACGACGAGGTCATTATTCATGAAGCTGTAGGAACCTCTGCTCCTTTTCAACAGGGCTTCGTATTTCGGCCCCCCTTTGGCGGCCAGTTCCATATCGGTCTTCATCATCTCTTCGAGGCCGGCCATATCCTTTATGGGGCTGAGAAGGTAATAGTGGAAATCCTCAGTCCGATAGACCGTGAAGGACCACGGATACTTGATTTCGACATAGAAGGCCAGCCAGTCCTTCACCACCGCTTCGAATTCCGCTGACCTGGCCGGTTCGACGACGAACTCGCTGACCCAAATCAGCTGGTTTTCCGGCGCCTGGGCGCGGGCGGCGATGCCGAGAGAGAGGACAACGCCAAGACACAAGACCCCCAGGACCAAACCTCTTGTCTTCATGGAACACCCCCTCGCGAAATGGATAGGATATCTATCCCTTGAGGCAGGATACCGGCTCTTTGAACGGATTAAAGCTCGCCAGGCTGACGCCGGTTCTCACTCCCCCCGATAAGTCAATAATACGCCTACTAGGGCTGTGCTTGTCAAGTGCTTGTCAAGCTCTTGGGGGCTCTATGATGATGAGTTCAAAACACGCGCTCGACGGAGATGCCGCGGGCGCGCAGGGCCTTGGCCAGGCGGGCCGCCTGATTCTCGAAGAAAGAGTCGCGGAGGGCCTCGAGGAGGCCATGGCGGGCGTAGAAGTCCCGGACCGCCGGGACGTAGTTCATGCGGTCGATGAGGACGTGATCGGCGGTCCCGGCCAATAGTGCGGCCAGGCGCTCGGGATTCCCTGGCAGGAGCGGCCCGGCGAAGGCGAAGGTCCGGACGCCGGCGGCCCGGAGCCCCGAAGGATCTCGACGCGTTCGGCGACCGGCGAGGCGCGCCGCTCGAAAAGAGCCGCAATCGTCTCGTCGTCGGTGGCGATGGTGAAGCCGACCTGGACTTCGGGCAGGCGGCGGATGACGTCGAGGTCGCGCCGCACCCGGGCCGATTTGGTCTGGATCTCGACCGGGAAATCCAGCCCGACGAGCGCCTCGAGCAGGCGGCGGGTCAGGGCGTAGCGCTCCTCGAGCGGCTGGTAGGGATCGCAGACCGAGCCGAACCAGATCGTTCCGCGGCGGGCTCGGACGATTTGCCTGGCCAGCAGGGCCGGCGCGTTGACCTTGACGTCGACGAACTCCCCCCACGGCTCGCTGTGGCCGCTGTAGCGCCTCATGAACAGCGCCGCGTAGCAGTAGACGCATCCGACCTCGCAGCCCGTGTAGGGATTGACGCACCAGTCGTGGATCTTCGAGGCATTGAGGATGGACTTGGCCTCGATCTCGCGGACGACCGGCGGGGCCGGCCGCACGGACTGGCTCATCGGAGGCTCCTCGTCGCGCCTGGCCCGGCGCTCCCGATCGAGCATAGACCAGCGGCCGCGGATTGTAAACCGGGCGATTGACAGCCGCTCGGCCGCGGGCCTATGCTCGGGGCGGCCGGGCTGGGGACGCGCGCCGTGAGGAGGATGTCATGAAGCGCAGGGAGTTTATGCGGGACCTAGAGAGGGGAGGGGTGGCGGCGGTCCTGGCCTCTTTCGGCGGCGCGACGGGCTGCCGGAAAGCGGGCAAGAGCGCCGCGGCGTCGGGAGCGACGGCAGGAACGGCAGCGGCCGGTGCGCCAGCTTCCGAAGCGAAGTCCGGGATCACGCCTCGGACATTACTAAAAGCCACGCGCGATCCGCACATCGAAGTGGACCTCGGGGCCATCGGGCGGAACCTCGAACGCGTTCGCGCACGCACGAACGTGCCGGTCATGGGTGTTGTCAAGGCCAACGCCTACGGCCACGGCTTGGTCGAGGTGGGCCGGTTCCTGGAGTCGGCCGGGGTCGCGGCGCTCATGACCGGAAAGCTCGATGAGGCGGTTCGGTTGCGAGAGGCGGGCGTCCGGTGTCCTATCGCCAACTTCGGCCCCTTCGGGCCGGCGGACGCGGAGGAGATCCTGCGCCGCGGCGTGCGCCAGGTTGTCGCGACGGACGGCGACCTCGCCGCCCTCGACGCGGCCGCGGCGAAAGCGGGGGTCGCGGCCGGGATCGACATCCACGTCGATACCGGCATGAACCGGGCCGGCGTGCCGGCTGGGGAGGCGCTGCCGCTCATCGAGAGCGCGGCCTCGCTCCCTAGGATCCGTATCGAGGGGATATCGACGGCGCTGACGGAGGACCCCGAGTTCGACCGGGAGCAGCTGCGCGTGTTCGTCGAGGTCTGCGAGGCCGCCAAGGCCAGAGGCATCGATTGCGGTCCCCGCCACGCCGCGAGCAGCGGGGCGCTTTTCGGCGCCGACGACGTCTTCCTCGACATGGTCCGCCCGGGGATCGCCCTCTACGGCTATTACCCCAACGCGCGGACGATGCGGGAGGACAGCCTGGGGCTCGAGCCGGCCCTCCGGCTCACCGCGACGATCACGTTTGTACGCGACGTCGAGCCGGGCGAGAGCCTGTCCTATCTGCGGGCCGTCCGGATCGACCGGCCCACGCGCGTGGCCACGGTGGGCATCGGCTACTCGGACGGCTACCCTCCCATGCTGGGCGGCAAGGGCGTCGTCCTCGTTGACGGCCGGGCCTTCCCGGTCCTTCTGGCCGTGACCTCGAATCACGTCATGATCGATCTCGGCGACGACCGGACCGTCCGCGTCGGTGATGAGGTCGTGCTGGTCGAGAACCGCCGCGGATCGGAAGCGGCCGCCGACTCCCTGGCCGTGGCCTCCGGTGGGTCCGACTACAAGTTCCTCATCGGCCTGAACCCGCTGCTCCCGAGGACCTATCGGGAAGGTCCTATCCGTAGTGCGTCCACATCCGGATGACCTCGACCATACGGAGCTCGGGCAGGACCCGGCAGACGAGCCGGTGATGGATGTTGACGCACCTCGCGCAAGAGCCGCCGAGGTCGCGCACGAGTTTCTCAAACGGGGGAGGGCCCCCAATGGTGCCGCGGGACTGGATTTCGAGCTGGGACTCAGCCGGCCGGCCGCCGCGGGGAGCTTCCGGAGCGACTAAAATGAGGCTTCTAGGAGGAAAGCGTGCCATGACCAAGAAGATCGCCCTTGTCCTCGGCTTGGTGGCCTCGCTGGCTCTCGCCGCCTGCAACTCCGGCCCCTCTTCGTCCGGCCCTGCTCCAGGCGAGGACGAAGCGGCGCTCCTCGAACGCAAGGCGGATTACATCGAGGGCCTGCTCGGACGGCGTGGGCTGGCGGGCGATATCCTGGAAGGACTGATCGCGCCCCTGCCGGATCGCGTCCGGCTCTCGGAGGCCGCCTTCGACTCGGGCGAGATCCAGGTCAAGGGCAGCGCCCCGTCGAACAACCTCCTGGCCGACTATATCGCGCGCCTGGAAGGAAGCCCGTCGCTTAGGAGTGTCGCCCTTCGGTCCTCCTCGATGAGGATCGTCGACGGCAGGGAAACGTGGGAGTTCGAGCTCCAGGCGGTGGGCCGGGAATCCGGAGCCGTTTTTAAGGGCCAGGCGCGGAAGGAGACGGCTTCCACGGAAGAGAATCTGGGGGCTCGCCTCGAAAAGCTTGAGAAGAGCTTTCCGGCCCGACAGGAGAGTGCCGACAGGCTCCGGGAGATCCAGCGCCTCGTCCTCGATTGTGGGCTTCAGATGACCAAGTTCGCTCCGGGGAACGAAGTGGCGGGAGAATTTACGGTCGAGATGCCTGTCGCGATCGAGGTCCAAGGTGACCTGGACGAGTTCAACGACTTCGTGTGCGGCCTGGCCGGTCTGCCGAGTCTTTGGATCGTCGACCGGTTCTCCTTTAGGGCCTTGGCGCCTGACGGCGCCCTCTCTGGCTTGCTTGGCTGTCGGTTCTATCTGAATAGAAATAAGTTATCCAATTCCCGAAACTGAAGATATTCCTTAGGCCCACGGTTTTCGGGCAAAAAGCGAGCTTCTAAGAGAAATAGACGGGGAAAATGGATCAGGTTCTTAGAAATGACCTTCTTGTTGGAAAAGGGTTCTTTTAAGGCCAAATCCAATCTAATCAGTTTACTTAATCTTAATCATACCAGTAAGATAATGAGGCCAAGCAAGCTACACTAGCAGGCCTTCGGTCCAGCCGACCGTTTTAATGTCGATCTTGGCCAGATCGCTCGTGCCGAGCTTGTACACCTTTTCGGCGGCCTCGACGCAAATCGGGGGCGGCTGGAGCGGCCAAGGTTCCCCCCGCATCTCGTCCCTTTTCGCCTGGATGATCTTCAGGCCCACCGCCTCGACGGCCACGGGGTCTATCCCGGCGATCAGGCCGCGGTAGGGCCACCTGTACCGTGGATCGAACTGGGGTCCCTTGTCGCACACCGGCCGCAGGGCGTCGACCAGCACCAGTTTGGTCTTACCCTTGACTTGGGGCAGGTTCCAGATTTCCCCGAGCTTGGCGCTGTCGGCGTAGTGATAATTGCGGGGCGCGCCCGAGTAGAGAATGTAGTTCTTGATCACCGTGCCGGTCCCGGTCAGCCAGTGGGCCTTGAGCCCCGGCATGCAGACGAGGGCGGTGATGGGCGCGAGATCGACCGACCGGCCCTGCGCTTTTCTGATGTTCCCGGCCGGTACGCCTGCCTCGACCAGGGTCTCCGTCACGACCTCGATCAGCTCGTCGTGTGTGGGATTCATGAACGGCGTTGGTACGAGCCCAATGACGTCCTTGGGGCCGAAAAGCTTGAGCCAAGCGGTCTTCGTGTCGGTCTCGCCGGTCACGCCGGTCAGGACCTGACCGAGCATTTTCCTCAAGACCGCCTTGTCGGCGTGCATGCCCTCGTCCAGGACGGCCTGGTCGCGGGCGATGACGACCGTGCTGCTGCCCGCCGCGACTCCCGCTCCGGCCTCCTTGCCCTTGAGCCAATCCGGGCCCAGCAGGGTGGCGCCGAGCGTCGCGCCCACGGTGCCGCGGATGAAATCCCTTCGTGTGACCACGGTGTTCGTCTTTTTCATCGGCTCCTCCCTTTCGGATATCGTATCGCGGTTATTCGATCGCGGCCCGGGCCAAGACCTGCCGCGCCGCCTCCTCGTCCGGGCATCCTAAGGCCAGTGCCAGATACGCGCCGGACATCCTGTAGCCGATCCAGCCGTCCTCGATTTCGACAAAACGGGGCGATCCCCCTTCACGTCGCACTTCCGGTCCGCTCTCGCCCGATAGGTCTGGAAGATAGGCCTCAACGAAGCCCGTCAGGCCGTTCGCTGCCTGAGCCCCGTCGGGGTACTTGATGACGAGAAGCCTGGCTGAGCGCTTGGCCCCGCCTTCCGGATCTTTTTCGAACGTGACCATGACGGCTTCCGTATCGGGACCCAGTCCGAGGATATTCTCGTGACTGAGGTAATAGAGCGAATTGAGGACCAGGTGCGAGTAGAAGTAGGACGTCCGCTCCGGGCGCAGCGTCCACGGCGGGTCAGTCGCCGCACCGACGACGGCCCGGACGAGCTCCGGCGGCGCGGGATCCGCCCTTTCGGCCACGATCGCCTTCCCCAGCCGCAGGATGACCTCCCTGACCCCCGGCCCCTCCCGAGACGCCAGGATCCGTGCGTAGACGCCGTCCGACCAGATCCTCAGCAGCCCTTCCCCGTAGAGGGCCCGGCTCGACGGGACGATTAGCGGCGCCGCGCCCGCGTCCGACTGCGTGGCCGACCGCGTGCCCGACCCCGCGCCCGGGTTGGAGCCTCCCTCCTCCCGGCCTCGGCCGCCGAGCTCCACGGTCTCGCCGCCCCAATCGAGCGACAGGAGACCAAAGGCGTCCCGCGAGCCCCCCATGTCGTAGAGCTCGACCAGGATGTCGTTGCCGCCGTCGTTTTTGTATTCGTAGACCAAGAGGTGATCGAAGTGGTAACTCAGGTAGAGCTCGCCGGCCCCGTTCATATAATCGAAGATGTTCGCCGCGTCGACGCGCCGGGGCGGCCCCGCGAGTCTCCACCCGTCGATTTTTTCCGGGAGTCGAATGGTGTCGGACGGCATGGCCGGGGATCCTCCTCGCGAACAGCAAAGGATCGTTGTCGACAGCAGGACGAGGACCAGGATGGCCGGATGGACGTGTCTTGCTCCTCCGCTGATCCTCATTATCCCTAGGACCTTATTACAAGACGGGGGATTGGAAGTCAATCTCCCCGCGGCAAGCCGCGGGGCATTCAGGAGCGCAGCTTCAAAGCCAGCTGCGCAGGCCCTTGCTCGAGTTGGCGATGTTGCTCGATATACTTGACTATCACGTCCCGAGTCATTCGGTCTCCGACTGTCCGGGCGAAGTACCCGTCCTCCCATAACTCCCCGCCCCAGAGTCTCTTTTTGAGCCCCGGGAACTCGCGAAACAGCCCCCGCCCGCTCAGGCTCTTGATCGTCCTCACGACCTCCCCTATCGATCGCGACGGCGGAAACGACACCAGCAGATGGATATGGTCCTTCATGAGCTCCATCTCCAGGATCTCGATGTCGTATGCCTCGCAGATCTCCCCGACCATCTGTTTCGCTCGTTCCCGGACCTCCTCCCGCTCGAAGATGTCCTTCCGGTATTTGGGACACCACACCAGATGGTAGCTGGTGTCGTAGACCGAATGACTCGTTCTTTTCAGCCCCATGCTTCATGTATATCACACTGCCGAGCAAGGGCCTATGCGGATAAGGGGGACTTTCCGGTCCCCCTTATAACCCCCTCGGCAAGGCATGCATTCCTCCCCGTGGCAAGCCACGGGGCATGCTGCAATGGGTTTCGTCAAACAAAACTAATTGGTTAGGGTCATAGGCTGGGTTTTTCTGATCGTCAGTATCGGTAAGTAGTTGATTTAGTGGGACTTTTTCAAACGCTGTGACGCTCAAAATCTGTAGAAAGCTGTA
>DSDX01000152.1 GCA_011048485.1 Candidatus Aminicenantota bacterium
GAGGGCATGGAAGACCTGGCCGTACTTCTCGCCGGCCGACTTGCTGACGCCGTAGGGGGACAGCGGCCTGCCCTCCCGGCCCTCGACCTTCGGCAGGGCCGGGTCGTCGCCATAGACCGCCGACGACGAGGCCATGATGAAAACCCCGACGCCCGCCTCCCGCGCGGCGACAAGCATGTTGAGCGTGCCTCCGACGTTGATAGCGTCGCACCGGACCGGATCGGCGACCGAGCCGACGACCGAGGCCAGAGCCGCCTCGTGGAAGATCATTTCGACGCCCTCCGCGGCCCGGCGGCACGTTTCGAAATCCCTGATGTCGCCTTCGACGAACTCGTGCCTTCCGGCGATCCCGGCCAGGTTCTCCATCTTCCCCGTCGAGAGGTCGTCCAGGACCCGGACCTCGTCGCCCCGCCCGACCAGGGCCTCGGCGATGTGCGAGCCGATGAATCCGGCCCCGCCGGTGATCAAGCATCTCGCCATATGATAGGTTCCTAACCGACTGATTATATTAATGTAATTTAGTCGGCGGATCTAGTAAATAGTGGGATTCTATGGCCGCCGAAGCGATAGAGACAATGGCGCAGGGGCGATGCCCGGAGGAGGGCGTAGGAAGGCCGAAGCGGGCACGGATGGAAAAGGGCTTCCCTTTTCCAGAGCGAGGCCTGGATCCGAGCGGGCTTGGCTCGCCGGGCCAAGCCAGCGACCCGACGGAGCGGCGCGCCCCGAGCCGAGAAGTCCACAGAGCGTAGACGGCCAAAGGATCCCGGCTTTTACAGGAGCCCGAGCTCGCCCAGCCGCCGGAGGACCTTCTGGACGCTCTCGTCCACCGTCTCCTTGTCCGTCTCGAGAACGATCTCGGGGCTGAGCGGCTCCTCGTACGGGTCGGAGATGCCGGTGAACTCCTTGATCTCGCCGCGGATGGCCTTCTGGTACATGCCCTTGACGTCGCGCTCGATACACACCTCGACCGGGCATTTGGCGAACACCTCGACGAAATTGGTGCACTCCTTCCTGGCCCGATCGCGCAACTCCCGATAGGGCGAGATGAACGACACGACAACGCCGACGCCGTTGCGGGACAGGAGCTTGGCCACGAACGTGACCCGTCGGATGTTCTCGCCCCGGTCCTTCTTGGAGAAGCCCAGGTCCCGGGTCAGGTCCTGGCGGACGACGTCGCCGTCGAGCCTCTCGACCCGCCGGCCCTTCTGCTTGAGGATCTCGGCGACCCTGTCGCCGACGGCGGACTTCCCGGAGCACGGCAGCCCGGTGAACCACAGCGTGAAACCTTCATGATCTTCGCACATCGCTTCGTTACCCTTTCCTTTCCCTTATTTTCCCCCTCTTTCCTTCCACATCCCCTTCAGTCATTGAAGGGTTCCTCGAAGGCCATGATGACCCGGGCCACCTCCGGCCGCATGAGCTCGGGCGGCGGGCACTCGCCCTTGACCAGGAGGTCCCGGATCTTGGTCCCGCTGAACTGGATGTGCTCCTCGGGCGGGTGGGGGCAGATCTTCTCGTTGACGACCGAGCCGCAGGTCCGGCAGTAGGAGAAGGACCGGAAGAACATCGGCGTGATGCCCAGGTCGGGGAAGTCGGCGAAGATGTCCTGGGCGGCGAAGGGCGGATAGAACGACCCCACGCCGGCGTGGTCGCGCCCGATGATGATATGGGTGCAGCCGAAGTTCTTGCGGATGATGGCGTGGTGGATGGCCTCCCGAGGCCCGGCGTAGCGCATCTCCATCTGGAGGATGGCCATGGCCGTCCGGTCCTTGATGTAGTAGCGGCGGATGGCCTCCTCATAAGAGGCCAGGATGACCTCGTCCTTGAAGTCGCCCTTCTTCTTCCGCCCGATGACGGGGTTGATGAACAGGCCGTCGACGAAGGTCAGGGCGGCCTTCTGAACGTACTCGTGGCCGAGGTGGGGGGTGTTGCGGGTCTGAAAACCGACGACCGTCCGCCAGCCCTTGGACTCGAACAGGACCCGGGTCTCCCGGGGCGCGAGCTTCCAACGGTCGAACGGGGTGGGCGTCATCTCGAGGAGGTCGACGGGCCCGGCCAGGAAGACCTCCTTCAGCCCCAGGACCTTGGCCACCCCCGGATGGGCGGGATCGCGGGTCCCGAAGACCTTCTCGGCCATCTCGCCCCGGTCGATCCCGTACTTCTCCTCGAGATGGAGGACCGCTACGGGGCTTCCGCCCCCGACCGCGAGCAGCACCTCCCGGCCCTCCTTCAGGCCGTCGGCCGTGGCGCGGTCGACGTCGAGGACGATGGGGATGGTCCAGGCGACGTCCCCCCGCAGCCGGCTCGAAGCCAGGACGCTCCGGAAGTCCGCCTCGCCGAGGAAGCCCTTGAGGGGGCTGTAGACGCCGGTGGCGATGTTCTCGACATCGGACACCAGCTCGGCGTCGATCGTCAGGCGGGGCGCCTTGGCGGTCCGCGCCAGGGCCTCCTCTTTTGTCTTGCCTTCGAGGACCCTGTCGACGAGTTTACCGCCGTGGGGTTGGATCATGGTGCTCTCCTTTGCCCGGGACCGGGAAAAACGGGGGATCGGACGGCCGGACGTGTCAGTCGATGTATCCCAGCGCCTTCAGCCGCGCCTTGACCTTCTCCTCTTCGTCCTTGCTGAACGCCTCGGCGGCCTTGCCCTCCGGCTTGGTCAGGCTCTCCCGGAGGATCTTGGCCGCGTAAGTCGAGACCGAGCGGTACCCGGTCCCCTTGATGAACGCCTCGATCTTCTTGTGGAGCGAGGTGGGTATGCTTATGGTCGTGAACTCTTTGTCCATGCCCGGATTTATATATCAGGCGGGTGTTTTTTTCAACCCCGCGGGACACGCCGCCCGGCACATGTCCGGCTCCCGCCCCCATCGGGAATTCTCCGTGTCGCTGATCACATTCCCCCCGTCCCGGCCCCGAAAACTTGACAAAGGGCCGCTCAAAGTGGGTATAATCCTTTGGAAATGACCGAATTCGAAGACCCCTGGCCTTTCCTCCCCTGAGAATGGAAAAAATAACCCAGCCCCTGGCGAACGAATCCGCCATGTCCGGCGTCCTGGACAAGAACCTGCGCAAGTTGGGCTCACGCCTGGGCGTCAGCCTGGCTCTGCGCGGCGACCAGCTCCTCATCGACGGCCCCCCCGGGCGTACGGCCTTCGCCAAGCACTACTTCGAGAAGCTGGGCGAGCTTAAGGCCCGGGGGCACCAGCTCCGCGAGGAGGACCTCCTCATCGCCCTGGACATGCTCGAGGAGGGCCCCCCGACATGCCTGGACGATTACGCCCCGTCCGAGCCCTTGAACCTGTCCCGCAAGTCCGTCACCCCCAAGAGCCTGAACCAGCAGGCCTATCTCCAGGCCATCAAGACCCGAGACCTCGTCTTCGGCATCGGACCGGCCGGCACGGGCAAGACCTATCTGGCCATGGCCATGGCCCTGTCCTATCTCCAGAACAAGTCCGTCAACCGCATCGTCCTGACCCGCCCGGCCGTCGAGGCCGGGGAGAGGCTCGGCTTTCTACCCGGGGACCTCATCCAGAAGGTCAACCCCTACCTCCGCCCGCTCTACGACGCCCTGTTCGACCTGTCCCAATACGAGCAGGCCAACCGCCTGATCGAGCGCGGGGTCATCGAGATCGCCCCCCTGGCCTTCATGCGCGGCCGGACCCTGAACAGCGCCTTCATCATCCTTGACGAGGCCCAGAACACCACCCGGGAGCAAATGAAGATGATCCTGACCCGGGCCGGCTTCGACTCCAAACTCGTCATCACGGCCGACATCACCCAGATCGACCTGCCCCAGCCGCGCAAGTCCGGCGTTCTCCACGCCATGAAGATCCTGGCCCCTCTCTCAGAGATCGCCTTCGTCCGCTTCAACGACAAGGACGTCGTCCGCCACCCTCTCGTCCAAAAGATCATCAAGGCCTACCAGAAGGCCGAATCCAAGGAGGGTTGAGGACCGATGCCGACGTCCTTCTTCAACAGGATCAAGCTGTTCCGGGCGGCCGAGATCCAGCCCCGGCGCCCGCCTGCCGAGCCGCCGGCCGAAAAGCCCAAGAAAACGCTCCTGCGGCGGATCGTCTCGGAGCCGTGGCCCGGGCTGGTCCTGGCCACGGCGGTCATCGCCATCTTCCTGACGCGCCTGCCCTCAGAGAGCCTGATGACCCTGTCCTTGGGCGAGGTGGCGCCGGCCGACGTCGTGGCCCCCTTCGACCTGACCATCGAAGACGACGCGGCCACGGCCGAGCAGAAAGCCGAGGCGGAGGCCGCGATCCTGCCGGTCTACACCTTCGACGCCAATGTCCTGGCCAACACCGAGGACAAGATCCGCCGTGTCTTCGCCGCGGGACGGGAATGGGTCGCCGGATCCGGGGGATCCGGCCAGTTCGATAAGCTCCAGGAGCTCCTGCTCGACAAGCACGGGCTCGACCTCGAGCCCGCCACCGTCCAGACCCTGGCCCGCCTGGAATTCCCCTCCGACCTCGAGGAAACGCTGATCAGCCTGGTGGCCAAGGCCTTCAGCCAGGGCATCATCGTGTCCAAGAACCTGTTCATCCACGGCGAGGACGAACGGGGCCTCGTCCTCGTCGACATCCGGGGCCGGGAACGACAGGTCCGCGCCGACAGCCTCGTGGACATCGGCGAGAGCGAACGCCGCTTCAACGACGACCTGGACCGGATCGAGATGCCGGTCCGGAGCCGGGCCGCCTTGTCCGATCTGGGCGAGATATTCCTGACCGCCAACGTCACGTACAACAAGATCGAGACGGAACTAAGGAAAGCCCTGGCTAGGGACGCCGTGGCCACCGTCACCTTCACCGTCAAGAAGGACCGGGTCATCGTCCGCCGCGGAGACGAGGTCACGCCCGAGACCCTTCAGATCATGGAGGCCTACAATCAGAGGATCCGGAGGCAGTCGAGCTGGGTCCCCTCGTACGTCGGCCACTTCGTCCTCTACGTCTTCCTTCTCCTGACCCTCTGGTCCTATCTCGGCCGGGCCTTCAAACGGAAACAGACCGGCAAGCTGTTCCACATGACCGCGGTCACTCTCGTCGGCAGCCTCCTTATCTATGAGGTCTTCCTGGCCCTGGCCAGGACCGTCAGCGAATCGGTCACAAACTCCGCCTTCTCCCGCCTCGAAGTGTTCTACTTCGCCCTCCCCTTCCAGATCGGGGTCCTGATCTTCGCCTTCCTCCTGCCCGACCCGGTGACGCTCCTGTTCATCCTTCTCAACAGTTTGACGGCGGGACTGCTCGTCGGGGGCGATTTCTCCGTGACCGTCTTCGCCTTCATCGGGGGGCTGGCCGCGGTCTATGCCGTCAAGCTCTATCGGCGCCGCTACCGGGCGGCGACCCTGCGGGCCGGCTTCATCGTCCTGCCGGCCGTGAACACGCTCGTCATCCTGGCCCTCTACCTCATCCTCAGGCGCGCCGCCATCATCGCCGTCCCCGCCGAGGTGGCCATGGGGATCCTGGGCGGGGCGGCCAGCGCCGTCCTGGCCTTCGTCCTGCTGCCGCTGATTGAGACGCTCTTCGGATTCGTCACCGGCTCCAAGCTCCTGGAGCTGATGAACTCGGAGCTGCCGATCTTCCGCCAGCTCGCGGAGGAGGCGCCCGGCTCCTACCACCATTCCCTCATCGTCGCCTCGCTCGCGGAGAAGGCCGCCGAGGACCTCGGCCTCGACGCCCAGCTGGCCAAGGCCGGGGCCCTCTACCACGACATCGGCAAGATCAAGATGCCCGAGTACTTCATCGAGAACAGGACCGGCGAGTTCGACCTCCACAAGGACCTGACGCCGTCGATGAGCACCCTGGTCATCAAGAACCACGTCAAGGAAGGCGTCGAGCTGGCCCGCAAGCTCAAGCTGCCCAAGCCGCTGCGGGAGATCATCGAACAGCACCACGGCAATTCCCTGGTCCGCTATTTCTATGCCAAAGCCAAGCAGACCTACGACCCCAAGGGCCAGACCGTGGGCGAGCAGTCCTTCCGCTACCCGGGGCCGCCGCCGCAGACGAAGGAGGCCGGACTGGTCATGCTGGCCGACGCCATCGAAGCCGCCTCGCGGAGCCTCAAGGCGCCGACCAAGGACAACCTCAAGCGGGTCATCACCGACATCATCAACGGGACGCTCCAGGACGGCCAACTGGACGCCTGCGACTTCTCCCTGCGGGAGCTCCGCACCGTCGCCTCGGCCTTCCTGACCATCCTCTACGCCATCTATCACCCCCGCATCGAATACCCCGGCTTCAGCTTCGAAGGGCGGCCGAAAAACCAGAAGAAGGACAACGGCAGGGACACGCCAAAGGACAATGATCGCCATCCTGAACCGCCAGAGAAAGAGCCCGATCCGGACCAGGGCGTTTGAGCGCCTGCTCGCGGCGCTCGCCCGGCGTTACCGGCTCGCCGCGCCCGAGGTCAGCCTCTCGTTCGTCGGCGAACGGGCCATGCGCACCCTCAACCGCAAGTTCATGAAGAAGGACAAGCCGACCGACGTCCTCAGCTTCCCCCTGGGCGAGACAGGGCCCGACGGCAAGTTCTACCTGGGCGACATCGTCATCGCCGTGCCGGTCGCCTTCCGGCAGGCCCGGGCCAAGGGCCACGGCCTGGACCGCGAGCTCCGCCTGCTTGCCATCCACGGCTTCCTCCACCTCGTCGGATTCGACCACGGGACCGGCATCGAGGAGGAGGAACGGAAGCTCCACCGGATCCACCTCTGATGGGAGTCGCGGCGCTGACCTGGACCGGCCTGGCCCTGGCCTTCCTGGCCGCCTTCCTGCTTTCGCTCGCCCATGTCGTCCTGGGCGCCTATTCGAAGATCTCGCTCAGCCGCTTCCTCGAGGACCGGAAGAAGGCCGACCGGGCCGATATCCTCAAGAAGCTCGAGGAGACCCGCCTGGCCGTCGAGTTCCTGCGGATCGTCGTCCTCCTGGCCCTGGCCGTCTACGGCTTCGTCATCTTCGACGGGTCACGGGGGGATCCGCTCTGGCTCTTCCTGGCCGCCCTGGCCGTCTACGCCTTCGGCTTGGAGCTCGTTCCCCGGGTGCTCGTTCTGGCCGCGAAACCTTTCCTCATGAAGACCTTGCTGCCGTCCTTCCCGCTCATCCGCGTCCTGGGGGCCCCCATCCTGGCCGTGTCCCGCCGCCTGCTCGCCCGGGAGGAGCAGCGCGAGGAGCTGGAGGAGGACCGGGAGGCCTCCGAGGAGGAGATCGAGACCTTCATCGACGAGGCCACCGAGGAAGGCATCATCGAGAAGGGCGAGGACGAACTCCTGCGGAGCATCGTCGAGTTCGGCGACACGGTCGTCCGGGAGATCATGACCCCCCGCGGCAACATGGTCTGCCTGCCCAAGGAAGCGACCATCGACAATCTCAAGGACCTCATCATCAAGGAGAAGTACTCGCGCATCCCGGTCTTCAAGGACCGGCTCGACAACATCGAGGGCATCCTCATGGCCAAGGACATCCTCGAGTACGCCGACGAGAAGCAGAAGGACCTGCCGGTCGAGCCGCTCATCCGCCCCGTGGCCTTCGTCCCCGAGTCCATGCCCGTCATCGACCTCCTTCATGAGTTCCAGAAGGTCAAGGTCAAGATGGCCATCGTCGTCGACGAGCACGGCGGCGTCTCCGGCCTGGTGACCATGGAGGACGTCGTCGAGGAGATCGTCGGGGAGATCCAGGACGAGTACGACGCGGAAGAGGACCAGATCGTCGAGAACGCCCCCCTCGACTTCACCGTGTCCGGTGAGACCGAGGTCGAGGAGCTCGAGGAGCTGTTTGACATGGAGCTGGCCGAGGACGATTTCATCACCATGGGCGGGCTCGTCACCCACGACCTGGGACGGCTCCCGCACAAGGGCGAGGCCCTGACTATCAGGGGGCTCCGGGTCGAGGTGCTCGACGTCGACCAGAAGAAGGTCAAGAAGCTCAGGGTCAGGAAAGCCGGCTGATCCGCGGGCGCGCGTGGGCCGAGGGGGAAAAATGCCGAAAGACCTGAAAACGAAGACCGTTGAAGCTGCTCCGGCGAAGCCGGGGGGAAAGGGCCGGAAGGCGGCCGGGCCGAAAGCGAAGACGGCCGCGAAACCCACGGCGAAGAAGCCGGTCCGGACGAAGCCCCCGGCCAAACCGGCCTGCCGGACGGGGTACGTGGCCCTGGTCGGGCGGCCGAACACGGGTAAATCGACCCTCCTCAACGCCCTCATCGGCCAGAAGGTGGCCATCGTCTCCGACAAGCCCCAGACGACCCGGATCAGCATCCTGGGCATCAAGACCACGGAGAGAGGGCAGATCGTCTTCGTCGACAACCCCGGCATCCACCGGCCCCTCCACACGCTTAACAAGCGGATGATGAACTTCGTCTATTCGGCCCTCGAGACATCGGACGCCGTCTGCCTGCTCATCGACGCCACACAGAAGTTCGGACACGGCGACGAGTTCGTCCTGGAGACGCTCGGCCGGGTCAAGACCCCGGTCTTCCTCCTCATCAACAAGGTCGACATCGTCCGCAAGGACAAGGTGCTGCCTATCATCGACCACTACAAGGACCTCTTCCCTTTCCGCGAGATCATCCCCATCTCGGCCCTCAAGGGCGTCAACCTCGACATTTTGGAACGGCTCATCCTGGACCTCCTGCCCGAGGCCCCTAAGCTCTATTCCGACGACGAGATCTCGGACCAGTCGGAGCGCTTCCTGTTCGCCGAGATCGTCCGTGAGAAGGTCCTCAGGTATGTCACCGAGGAGCTGCCCTTCGCAACGGCCGTCTACATCGAATCGATCGAGCGGAAGGAGCAGCCCGACTGGAAGAAGGCCGGGGAGACGCGCCCCGTGACCTACATCCGGGCCTCGATCTTCGTCGAGAGGGACAACCACCGCAAGATCGTCATCGGCCGCCACGGCTCCCTGGTCAAACAGATCGGCATCGAGGCCCGCCAGGAGATCGCCGAATACATCGGCCACAAGGTCTTCCTGGACCTCCAGGTCCGCGTCCGCGAGCGCTGGCGCGATTCCGAGGCCGTCCTCGACCTCATCGAGGGCCAGAAGGCCTAATCCTACTCCACCCGGAGCGAATCGACGGGATTGGCCCGCGCGGCCTTGACGGCTTGGGTGACCACGGCGAGCCCGGCCGCCGCGACGCATACACCCAGGGACAGGGCATAGGTCCCGAGGCCGATGCCCGTGATGAAAAGCATGCCCGTCTTGAGCACTAGCCTCCAGCCGATCGTTATGAGGGTTAGCCCCACGGCGGCGGCAGCGGCGATGGGGACGACGAACTCGCGGCTGAGCGACCAGGTGATGTTCTCGCTGGAGGCCCCGAGGACCTTCCGGATCCCGACCTCTCTCGTCCGCCGCTCGACGGCGAACGTGGTCAGGCCGAGCAGGCCGAGGCCGGAGAAGAGGACGATGGCCAGCCCCAGGCCGTTGAGGAACTGGGCCATCCTCCCCAGCACGTCGAACGTCCTGTCGAAGCGGTCCTCCAGGGTCGAGAACTCGAACGGGAGCCCGTAGGCGAACGATCTCCAGGTCCGTTCGAGACCCGAGCGCATCCGGGAGGGTGTCGTTCCCGCGGAATACTTGGCGAGAAGGTAGCCCAGGTTGGCCTCGTCGATCATCAGCGCCGCCGGGGGGATGGCGAAGCCGATATCGTCGAAGAGGAAGTCCCGGGCCACGCCGACAATCGTCCCGGACCGGTCCCCGACCAGGAGCTCTCGGCCGACGGGGTCCGGCCAGTCGAGCTTGGCCGCGGCGGCCTGGTTGATGACGAAGCCGTCCCGGACGCCCGAATCCCGCGAAAAGCCCTCCCCTGCCAGTATGTCGATCCCCAGGGTCTCGAGGAAACCGTCCCCGACCTCATAAGCGTCGATGGAGACGCTCTCCTCGGGATCGCTCCCCAACGGCCTGGCCGGACGGTTGTCCGACCAGATGAGGGGCAGTCCGGCCGCAGCGCCGACGGAAAGGACCTGCGGGTCCCGGGCGATCTCCGCCCGCAAGGCCTCGATCTTCGGCCGCAGCTCGGCCGGGACGGCCACGGCGGCCACGCGCTCGCGGTCGAATCCGAAATCGGCCCGGAGGAAATTCCGGGTCTGGGACTTCATGACGGCGGCCAAAGCGATGAAGATAACGGCAACGGTGAACTGGAAGGCCACCATGATCCGGCTGCCCCGCCGCTTCTTGCGGCCGGGATGCATGCTCCCCCTGAGGATCGCGACGGGACGGAACGCGGTCAGGCGCAGGGCCGGGAAGACACCCGAGAAGACGCCCGTGAGCACGGCCGCGAAAAACGCGTACTTGAGGGGATAGCCGCCGCTCAGGAGAGGTACGGTGGCGCCCGTCGAGGACACGCCCTCGAGCCCGGCCATGGGGGCCCGCATGTAGTTCGAGATGGCGGGATCGATGATCTCGAAAAGGAGCGCCGCGAGGGGCAGCGCGAAGAGGGCCAGCAGGACCGATTCCCCGATGAGCTGGACGATGATCTGCCCCCTCCTGGCCCCGACGACCTTCCGAAGCCCGATCTCCTTCATCCGATAGAAATGACGGGCCGTGGACAGGTTGATGAAGTTCAGGGAGACGACGAAGAGCAGGAGGGCCCCAAGCACGAACGGGAGCACGACGTAAACCGGCTGGCTCGAGGGCAGGAACGACTCGATGTGGCTCGACTTCAGCCGGAAATCGAGTAAGGGCAAGAGGTAGAGCCTGTGGACCCGCTGCGGGCCGGCCTCGAAATGACGGTCCACAAAGCCTTGGAGCTTGGCCTCGAAGGCCGGCTCGTCGAAACCCTCACGGACAAGGAGAAAGACGGCGGCGAGGTCGGCCTTCCAATCATCGAGATCCCCTCCGAGTTCCCTGAGCACGGCAAAGGGAACGAGGACGTCGAATCGGAAGGAAGACCGCCGGGGCGGGTCGTTGACGACCCCGGCCACCGTCAGGTCGATCGTGTTGTCGAGGGTCAGGGTCTTGCCGATCGGGTCTTCGTCCCCGAAATACTTGGCGGCCGCCGCCTGGGTCAGAACGACGGCCCTGGGGTTGGACCGGAAGCCAACAGCCCCGCCCTGGAGCGCCGGGAAATGGAACATCCTCAGGAACTCGGGGTCGACGAAGAGGATCCGCCTCTCATAGAAGCTCCGATCCCCCCAACGCAAGATCCTTTGCCCGCCGGGAACGGCCCTCGTCCCCGTTTCGATCTCCGGGAATTCATTCTCGAGGGCCGCAAGCAGAGGGGCCGGCGCGGAAACAGTATGACGTTCCGCCTTGTCCTCGGAAGGCTTGACCTGGATGACCCCGTAGATCCGGCTTGCGTTCGGATGGAACCGGTCGGCATTCAGCTTCTCTCCGGCGCTTTGGGTCAGGACCATGAACACGGCCATCCCCAGGGCCATTCCCAGGGCGTTGATCGTGCTGAACGTTTTCTGTCTCCGGAGGCTCCTCAAAGCGGTCATGAGATAGTTTTTGAACATGGCACTTTTTATGATGCAGGTTGCGTGCCACACCCATGAGGCCCCAACAGGGAAGAGCATGGACGCGGATGTCCGTTCTCATGATCGGCCTGTTCATATCCGAACACGGGGATTGACGGACAAGGCCCTCCATGCGATAATCTAGCGCCAACCGGGCGGTGGGTGTAGCTCAACGGTTAGAGCATCGGACTGTGGATCCGAAGGTTGGGGGTTCGATTCCCCTCACTCACCCCACCTTTTCCCCGAGAAATCCCCCATATTAAGGTTTCCTGGAGCTGTCCTGTCCTGCCTGGAGCGTCCAACGACTGGCACAAATTTAGGCACATTTTTTGGGTAAAAAAAAGGCCCCGCCCAGTTGCTATGAACCATCGGCCGGGCTGGAC
>DSDX01000035.1 GCA_011048485.1 Candidatus Aminicenantota bacterium
GACGCGACATGTGCCTCTCGGCCTGCTTCGTCCTCCCGATCGGCGATTCCCTCGACGCGATCTTCGAGGCCGTCAAGAACGCCGCCCTCGTTCACAAGGAAGGGGGCGGCACGGGCTTCGATTTCAGCCGCCTGCGGCCCAAGGGCAGCTTCGTCCGCAAGACCCAGGGCGTGGCCTCGGGCCCCGTCTCCTTCCTCAAGGTCATCGACGCCGCGACCGAGGCTGTCAAACAGGGCGGCACCCGCCGCGGGGCCAACATGGGCATCCTCCGCGTCGATCACCCCGACATCGAGGAGTTCGTCCGGATGAAACTCGACGGCGGCTCCGTCTCGAACTTCAACATCTCCGTAGCCGTCACCGACGCCTTCATGGCCGCGCTCGAGGCCGGCGGCGCGTACGACCTCCTCGACCCGCGCTCCGTCGTCGACGACCCGGACCGGAAGGACGGCCCCCGCCGGGGCAAGCCCCCCCGAGCCGCCGGCTCGGCCGCCGGGCCCGCCGCCGGCCGCAAGGACGCCCGCGAGATCTTCCAGCTCATCGTCGAGTCGGCCTGGGCCGTCGGCGATCCCGGCCTCGTCTTCATCGACCGGATCAACGCCGGCAACGCCACCCCCGGCCTCGGGCCCATCCGGGCGACCAACCCCTGCGGCGAGCAGCCTCTCCATGACTACGAGTCCTGCAACCTCGGCTCCGTCAACCTGGCCAACTTCTTCGACAAGCGCGCCAAGGACGGCTTCGATTGGGCCCGCTTCGCCTCCGTCATCCGCCTCGGCGTCCGCTTCCTCGACGACGTCATCGACGTCAACCGCTACCCGCTGCCGCGGATCGAGAAGGCCACCCTGGCCACCCGGCGCGTCGGCCTGGGGATCATGGGCTGGGCCGACCTGCTCCTGCTCCTGAAGGTCCGCTACGACTCCGCCAAGGCCCTGGCCCTGGCCGACAAGATCGCCGGCTTCCTCCGGGCCGAGGCCGCGGCCGCCTCGCGCGACCTGGCCGCCGAGCGGGGCTCGTTCCCGGCCATCGACCGATCGGTCCACAAGGGCGGCCCGATGCGCAACGCCACCGTCTTCACCATCGCCCCGACCGGGACCATCTCCCGCATCGCCGGCTGCTCCTCCTCGATCGAGCCGGTCTTCGCCTTCGAGATCGTGTCCAAGATCATCGATTCCGAGCTCAGGGACGTCCACCCCATCTACGCCGAGTGGCGGGAGAGGAACCCGGGCAAGCCGCTGCCCGCGTACTTCCGGACCGCCCACGACATCGCGCCCGAATGGCACATCAAGACCCAGGCGGCCTTCCAGAAGCACGTCGACAATTCCGTCTCCAAGACCGTCAATTTCCCCCACGAGGCCTCGGTCGACGACGTCGAGAAGGCCTATCGCCTGGCCTGGGAGCTGGGCGTGAAGGGCATCACCATCTACCGCGACGGCTGCCGCGAGAGCCAGGTCCTCTACAAGAACGGCTCGACGGTCCTCCATCCGAAGGAACGGCCCGACTCCCTGCCCTCCGTCACGGACAAGATCAAGACCGGCTTCGGCAATCTCTACGTCACCATCTCGTTCCAGGGGCGGAAGCCGTTCGAAGTCTTCGCCTCGATCGGCAAGAGCGGCTACTCGACCATGGCCGACGCCGAGGCCCTGGGCCGCCTCATCTCGACCGCCCTGCGCAGCGGCGTCGAGGCCGATGAGGTCATCGCCCAGCTCAAAGGCATCGGCGGCTCGGAGCCCGTCTTCACCGAGGGCGGCCTCATCCAGTCCATCCCCGACGCCATCGCCAAGGTCCTCGAGAAGCACTTCGGCGAGGTCAAGACGTCGGCCAAGGACTTCTACACGGTCCGCTGCAAGATCTGCGGCGCGCTCCTCCCGGACGAGAAGTGCCCGGTCTGCGGCAACTGCGGCTGGAGCCGGTGCGCCTGAGAGGCGCCCCATGAGCGGCAACGGGCGCCGGGGGCCATTGATTCCCGAGTCGTTCTTTGGTACTATTATCAATAGCCTGAAGGGTAAAGGAGTCATGATGAAAAAGGCAGCGCTGACCCTAGTCCTGTTCGGTTTTCTCGCCGGCGTGTCGTTCGCGCAGGGCTATCACAACGTTGGGCTCGGGCTCATGCTGGGCGAGCCGACCGGCATCTCCTTCAAGCTGTGGAAGAGGCAGACCGTCGCCTTCGACGCCGGGGCGGCCTGGTCCTTCGTCAGCGAGAAGAGCTTCCAGATCCACGGCGATTTCCTGCTGCACAATTTCGGGCTCTTTCAGGTCGAGACCGGCCGCATGGCCCTCTACTATGGCCTGGGCGCCAGGATGAAGTTCGCCGACCGGCTGACCATGAGCCTGCGCATCCCCATCGGTCTCTCCTACGAGTTCCAGAGGACGCCCGTCGAGCTGTTCATCGAGGTCGTGCCCATGGTCGACCTCATCCCGGCGACCGAGGTCCAAATGGCCGGCGCCCTCGGGTTCAGGTACTATTTCTAAGGCCTGTGAAGGCCTGCGCTCCGCCCGGCGCGCGCGGGCGTTCTTCTTTCCGATGACCGCCGCACATCCCGACGTTCGCTGGAACCGCGACCGTAAGGGGAGGCTCGCGAGAGCGCGGGCGGCGGCGCGTGCCCGTGCCCGGGGCCGATCCCTTCCCGTCATCCTGCTCATATTCACTTCAGCCCTTATTCTTATGGGCACGTCCGGAGCATGCCGGCCGTCGGCCGGCGACCCGGACGCGGCAACGGCCTCTCCTTCGGCCTCGGGCGATCCGGGGCCTCTCTCCGGGGGAGAGGCGCTGGCCGGGCCGCGCGCCGTCCTTGTTTCGCCCGAGAGGCCGAGGCCGGGACGGCCGCTCCGGGTCCTGGCGGCGTTCGCTTCGGACGCGGCCCGGGTCCGCCTCTCTCTCCGCGGCCCCTCCGGACGGCTCGATCCGTCCGCGACCAAGAGGGGAGGGGGGCCGCCGTTCTGGCTCGCGGCCGAGTTCGCCGCCGCCCCGGCGGGCGGTCTCTCCGTCCTGATCGAGGAGGGCAGGAACGCGGTCGAGCTCGCGGGCCCCTTCGGCCCGGACGTCACGGCCGGCTGGACCTGGGCCGCGGAGAGCTTCTACGCGGCTTGGATCGAGGCCCTGTTCGCCGTGGCCGACGAGCGCTCGTCGTGGTCCGCTCTCCACGAGGTCACCCGCGACCGCTCCCTCAACCTTCTCCACGATCACCTCGGCCTCGGCGAGGACGAGCCGTCGGGACCGAACGCCCTGGAAATGACGCCCGACTGCGCCGACAACCCGTACTTCCTGCGGGCCTACTTCGCCTGGAAGCTGGGCCTGCCCTTCGGCTTCCGGGAGACGAGCTGGGGCACTCTCGAGTCGCCGCCCGTCGCCGGACGCCTGATCCTGGCCGACCAGCGGCGGCCGGCCGCGGCTTCGGGATCGCGCGCCGTATCAGCGGCGGGCCCCGGCGCCCCTCGGGCGGCCTCCGGCGCATCGGTCGAGGCCATGCGCCGTTTCCTCGGCACGATCAAGAACGTCGTCCACGCCGGCAACGGCCGGACCGCGCTGCGGGCCGAGGGGACGGACTACTACCCCCTGGCCCTGACCCGCCGGGCCCTCGAGCCCGGCACGGTCTTCGCCGACCCCTACGGCCACACTTACACCATCGTCCGCTGGGTCGCGCAGACCCGCAAGAGCCCGGGGCTCCTCCTCGGCGCCGACGCCCAGCCCGACGGGACCATCGGCGTCAAGCGGTTCTGGAAGGGGAATTTCCTGTTCGCGACCGAGGGCGTCGTCGGCGAGCCCGGCTTCAAGGCCTTCCGGCCCATCGTCCTCGACGCGGCCGGCCGGCCCAGGCCTCTGACGAACCGGGAGATCGCCGAGAGCGCCGACTACGGCGATCTCTCGCTCGAGCAGGAGGGGATGGCCGGGGACGCCTTCTACGCCCGGATGGAACGGCTCATCAACCCCGACCCCCTCGACGCCGAGGCGGCGCTCGAGGAGCTCACCCGCGCCCTTCACGAGCAGCTCCTGGTCCGGGTCGGCTCGGTCCGGAACGGCGAGGACTACATGAGGGCCCACCCCGGGACGGTCATCCCGATGCCCTCGGGCCGGGCCGTCTTCCAGACCCTGGGCCTGTGGGAGGATTATTCAACACCCAACCGGGACCTGCGCCTGCTCATCGCCATCGACACGGTCCTCGAGTTCCCCGACAAGGTGGCCCGCAACCCCGGCGCCTACGACCTGGGCCGCTGGAAGACGCCGGAGGAGGCCCGGCGCGGGCTGGCCGCCCTCAGCGCGAAGCGGGCCGCCGAGCTCTCGATCACCTACATCGCCTCGGACGGTTCGGCCCGGGTCCTGACGCTCGAGGACATCTTCCGCCGGCAGGAGGCCTTCGAGATGGCCTACAACCCCAACGACAGCGTCGAGATCCGCTGGGGCGCGCCCGAGGGCAGCGCCGAACGGGCCACGGCCCGCCGCCGCGCCCCGGCCTCCCAACTCGCCAAAATGGAAGCCCTCCGTCCCTTTTTCAAGAGGTAGCTTGGCTTTGCCATCTTGCTCAAAAAAAACAGCTTGTGAAAATCTTTAAGCTTGCTCCAAGCCTTAGAAGCCCCTTTTTGGCCCGAAAACCGCCCTTTTAAAGCCACCACTCCTACTGCCAGTCAGCTCTTCTCCTTCCCCCCACAGATGCCCGCTCATGACGAAGCGCGACCAAACGGTCAAGCAAGCGGCCAAAAGCAGCTCGGCCGGGGGAAATCGAGCCCGGATCTCGCGAGCCGGCTGTGCATACGTTCCATCCTCCCTCTCTTCCCCCCTCCCTCCGACCCCCTCCGGAGGGACATCCAACACCGGATCGGACGCTCCTACGAGTAGGGGACACATAGGGGATGTCCCCCCGTTCTGATCCCGCCGGAATTCGTTGACTTGGCCGCCTCCCTGTGATAATCCTTAGTCCTCGCCCCGCGCCGCACCCAAGTTAGGCGTCCGGGCGGTCCCGCATGATGGAAGAAACCTCGGCCATCCGTCGTCCAAATGGCGACGTGCCGATTCCGTTCGTCCAAAAATCCTCAGGAGGGATATCCATGTCCACCCGTCCGTCCCGTTTCTTCACGATCCTCCTGGCCCTGGGCTTCGTCCTGGGCGCCGGGGGCGCGGTCCTGGCCCAAGCGCAGGTCACGGCCGATGATCTCGACCTAATGACCTGGCGCTGGGTCGGTCCGGTCAATTTCTCCGGCCGGATCGCCGAATTCGCGGTGCCCCCGGGGCAAACCACGACCTATTACGTCCTCACCGCTAGCGGCGGGCTGTGGAAGACGGAGGACGCGGGCACCCACTTCGAGCCCATCTTCGACCAGTACGGCAACCTCAGCATGGGCTCCCTCGGCATCGCCCCGTCCGATCCCAAGATCCTGTACCTGGGGACCGGCGAGCCGATGCATGCCCGCTCATCGTCCCGCGGCAACGGCGTCTGGAAATCGACCGACGCCGGCAAGACCTGGACCAACGTCGGGCTGAAGGACAGCTACTTCATCAACAAGGTCCAGGTCCACCCCGAGAACCCGGACGTCGTCTATGTCGCGGCCGAGGGCAAGCTCTACGACAACGCCATGGACTGCGAGCGCGGCTTCTACAAGACCTCCGACGGCGGCAAGACCTGGGAGCGCCTCTGGCCCCTCAACGACCGGGGCGTCGGCGACTTCGTCGTCGACCCTCGCGACTTCGACGTCGTCATCGCCCACGCCTACAAGACCTACCGCCGGACCTGGACCTTTATCGACCGCCAGCCCGGCAACCACCTCTATAAGACCGTCGACGGCGGCAAGACCTGGAAGAAGCTCGAGCAAGGCCTCCCCAACGCCGCCGACCAGGGCCGGGCCGGCCTAGCCATGTTCCTCAAGAACCCGGACATCGTCTACGCCCGCATCGACGAGCAGGTCAACCTCGGCCTGGCCGAGCGCGACGGCGCGGCCAACTTCCGGGACCCCGGCGCCTTCGGCGGCTTCGGCGGCCGCGGCGGCGCCCTCTTCGCCGAGGGGGCCACGTTCGACACGTTCAAGGCCCACAAGATCAACAGCCAGCTGGCCAAGCAGGCCCCCCAGTTCACGCCGATCGTGGCCGCCGACCAGGCCGAGCTGGTCAAGAAGCTCAACGAGCACATCGGCGACAAGGACTTCCTGTCCAAGTCCGGCGTCGACCTGGCCGCCTTCAACGCCGCGGCCCGCAGGGTCTACGCCAAGAACAAGGACCTCCTGGCCGCGATCGACGAGATCGAGGCGGTTCACAAGCGCCCCGAGCCCAAGGCCGACTCAAGCGAGGCCAAGGGCCGCGCCCAGATCACCAACCGTCACGTCCTCGAAATGCTCTACGGCGGCGTCCTCGGCAACCAGCAGCCGGTCAAGCGCGACGGCGTCATCTACAGGTCCGACGACCTCGGCGAGAGCTGGACGCGGATGACCGAGTACGCCCACACCGGCGGCAGCTTCATGGTCAACCAGACCGAGGCCGGCTACTACGCCCGCATCTACGTCGATCCCGCCGACGACAAGACCATTTACTGTCCCGACACCTACGCCACGGTCTCGACCGACGCCGGCAAGACCCTCAAGCGGGCCAACTGGGACTCGGGCAATTTCTCGCTCCACGTCGACCACCGCGCCCTCTGGGTCGACCCCGCCAACGGCCAGCACATCATGAGCGCTAACGACGGCGGGGCGGGGGAGAGCTGGGACGGCGGCAAGCACTGGGACCAGAAGGCGACCGTCAGCGCCCAGCAGTTCTACGACATCGCCTGCGACAACGAGCAGCCCTACAACGTCATGGGCGGGACCCAGGACAACGGCGCCTGGATCGGCCCCTCCGAGACGCGGAACCGCTGGGGCGTCTTCGCCTCCGACTGGCGCTACCTGCCCACCGGAGACGGCTTCTACGTCGTCCGCAACTGGTGGAATCCCGAGTGGATCTATTACGAGAGCCAGTTCGGCAATTCCAGCCGCCAGAACCTCAACAACGGCGAGACCCAGCGGCTGGCCGTGCGGACCACCCCCGAGGAGCTGGCCAAGGGCATCCCCCAGCAGCGCTACCAGTGGAACGCCCCCATCGTCCTGTCGCCCCACAACCCGGGCATCGTCTACATCTGCTCCCAGTTCGTCCACCGCTCGCTCAGCCGGGGCGACGAGGGCACGTTCGTCGCCATCAGCCCCGACCTCACCCGGGCCGACGCCCAGCGCATCGAGGAGTCGAAGAAGACCAACCTCCAGTACGCGACGATCTACTCGTTCGCCGAGTCGCCCAAGAAGCCCGGCCTCTTCTGGGCCGGCACCGATGACGGCAACGTCCAGGTGTCGACCAACGGCGGGGTCACCTGGACCAACATCACGGCCAATTTCTACGACATGAAGACCGGCAAGGCCAAACCCGGCGTCAAAGGCGCCCTCATCCCGTTCGACTACTGGGTGAAAAGGGTCGTCCCCTCGGCCCACGACGAGAACACCTGCTACGTGGGCTTCAGCGCTTACCGGACCCACAACCAGGACAATACCTATCTCTTCGTCACCCGCGACCTGGGCAAGACCTGGGAGGACATCTCGGGCGGGCTCATGAACCCGCTCTTCGACGTCGAGGAGGACCCCGACAATCCCGACGTCCTCTACATCTCCGGCGACGCCGGCATCCACGTCACGATCGACAGGGGCAAGACCTGGACCGAGTTCTCGAAATCGGCCCCGGACGTCATCGTCCGCGACATGGCCATCCAGAAGCGCGACCGCGACATGGTCATCGGCACCTACGGGCGCGGCATCTACATCGCCGACATCGCCCCGCTCAAGGAGATGACGGCCGACAACCTGGCCAAGGACGCCTATCTCTTCGAGCCCGATGAGGTCGTTCGCTGGAACCGCTACATCCAGGGCGGCGAGCAGTATGGCGAGTTCGCCAAGGTCGACAACCCGGCTATCGGGGCGACGATCTACTACTACATCAAGGGCGAGCCCAAGTCGGTCAAGATCGTCATCAAGGACCTCGCGGGCGACGTCGTCCAGGAGCTGACCGGCAACGCCAAGAAGGGGCTGCAGAAAGCGTCGTGGAACCTGACCCGGCGCATGGATCCGTCTCAACAGCCCGCCGGCGGGCCGCCCGGCGGCTTTCGCCGCGGCCGGATGAACCTCGTGGACGACGGTGTCTACAAGGTGACCCTGACAGTCGACGACAAGGAAATCGCCACGAAGACGATTAAGATCAGCCCCGACCCGCTGTTCAAGTAAAAGGACGGGCCCTCCCGGCGGCCGCCGCCGGGAGGGCCTTTTTCTGTTGCTTGGCTTCAGCATCCTCCTCTTATTAAACAAATTACCCCATATGTTCAGCTTGGCTTAGAGCTTAGAGGCTATCTTTTCAGAGGAAAAGACGGCCTCTAAGCCTCTCTCTTCGGCGCGCCCCAGGTTGAGCGCCCAGCTTCCGGGTTCCACGGCGGCGGCCGCCGAGAAAGGGGAGCGTGGCCTTAGGGGAGCAGACCAACAGGATCTCGGGTGCTCAACGTTAGGGGACACCTACCCGAGGTGCATGTCCTCGACGATTCAATTCCCCCAGGCTAAGCGCCCAGCTTCCGGGGCCCATGGCGACGGTGGGTCAGGAGGCTCCAGCCATTACCCAGTAAGAGCGAGGGTCCCCCCTCGGGGCCAGTCCCTCGCTCAATACCTTCCTTAACTCAATTACCCGACAGCATCGGGTCGGCCCGGACGACGACCGTCTCGGTGTAGGTCTTGCCGCCGACCGTCAGCGTGACCGTGTACGTGCCGGGCTCGGCCATCCGGCCGCCCATGCCGCCGCGCATGCCGCCGAAGAAGAAGCCCCGCCCCGGCCGGATGATCTCGAAGACCCGGCGCTGGACGTCCATGACTTTGCGGTAGTTCGTCGCCCACTTATCCAGGTCGGCCAGCGCCTCTTTGAGGCCGGCCTTCTGCTCGTCGGTGAGGGTGGCCGGCAGCGCGGCCGGGTCGGTCTGCCGCTTGATGTTGCTGACCATGGTCTTGATCGTGGCCTCGGGCGGATCGAAGCGGAAGTCCCAGGCGACGCGGTTGATGCCCGCCTCGGCCTCGTCGAGGATGTAGGTCGTCTTGATCGAAGGCGTCACCGGATTGGCGACCTCGAGGGTGGCCAACTCCGCGGGCTTGGCCTTGAGATAGAAATTGACGAGGGCCCCGTCCGGGGGATTCTCGCCCTTGAAGAACAGGTCGCCCCGGCCATAGCCTCCTCGCCTGATCGAGAGCCAATTCGTGCCGGGCCGCCCGGGGGCGAAGAGGGCGGCGTCTTTCGCCAGGACGCTGTCGGACGCCTGGCGCAGGGCCGTGATGTCGTCGAGGATCCAGATGCCCCGCCCGTGGGTCCCGGCGATGAGATCGTGGTCGCGCGGATGGATGAGCAGGTCGTGGAAGGCGACCGTCGGCGTGTTCAACTTCAGACAGGACCAGTTCGCGCCCGCGTCCCGGCTCCAGAACACGCCGAACTCCGTACCCAGGAAGAGCAGGTTCCTGGCCACCGGGTCCTCGCGGATGACGTAGACCGACTGGCCGTCGGGGATGCCGGCCGCGATGGACGTCCAGGTCTTGCCGAAGTCCGTGGTCTTGAAGACGTAGGGGTGGAAATCGTCGGAGCGGTGGCCGTCGAAGGTCACGTAGCAGGTCCCGTCGTCGAACCGCGAGGCCTCGACGCGGCTGCACCAGATCCCGGGCGGGACGCCCTTGATGTTCGGCCGGACGTTGGCCCAGCTGACGCCCCCGTTGCGGGTCACCTGGACGTTGCCGTCGTCCGTGCCGACCCAGATCAGGCCGGGGACCCGGGGCGATTCCGAGACGGTGATGATGGTGCAGTGGGTCTCGGCCCCGGTGACATCGGAGGTGATGCCGCCGGTGGGCTTGTCGGTGCCGCCGTCGCGGGCCCCGAGCTTGGTCTTGTCGTTGGTCGTCAGGTCGGGGCTGATGATCATCCAGTGCTCGCCCCGGTCGACCGACTTGAAGAGGTGATTGCCGCCGAAGTAGACGGTCTCGGGGTTGTGCGGCGAGAGGATGATGGGCGTGCTCCAGTTGAAGCGGAACGGGCCGCGCTCCTGCTGCCGCCTGGCCCGCATGGCCTCCTCCGGCGATTGCTGCCCGGGCTTGGCCCCGGGCTTCGCCGCCGGGGCCGGCTTGACATAGTCCTTGTAGTTGACGATGTTCATCGAGGTCGGGCGGATCTGCTTGGATTCGCGCGTCTCGACATTGGCCCGCTGGATGGCGCCGCCCTGGCTTTCATAGTAGACGGTCCGCCAATCCCGGGGGTCGTTCTGGGTGTGGAAGCCGTCGCCGCCCCCGATGTTGTACCAGAAATCGGTCAGGATCATCCCCTCGCGGTGCATGGACGGGCCGCCCCAGGTCCCGTTGTCCTGGAGGCCGCCGTAGACGTAATAGGGGTCGCGCATGTCGGCGCTCACGGCGTAGAACTGGGCCGCCGTGAAGTTGTCGTAGAAGACCCAGGTCTGGCCGTGGTCGTAGGTCAGGGAGGCCCCGCCGTCCTGGCCGACGTAGAAGCGGTTCTTGTCCTTCGGATCGAGCCACATGGCGTGGAAATCGGGGTGGAGGCCGCCGACCTGGCTCCAGGTCTTGCCCCCGTCGTCGGAGAAGTTCATGCTCGTCGACAGCCAGTAGATCCACTTGTCCTCGAGGGGGTTGACGTAGATGTGGCTGTAGTAGAACGGCCGGTTATTCTGGCGGCTCATGTACGTCCAGGACGCGCCGCCGTCCTCGGAGCGGTAGATGCCCGTGCCGAGCTTGGTCATGTCCTCGTACTCGGGGTTGGGCTTCTGTTCGTTGCCCTCGCGGATCGTCTGCTGGGGCTGGTAGCCGTGCTCGACGATGGCCATGAGGATGTCGGGATTGGAGCGGGAGATCGCCAGGCCGATGCGGCCGAGCTCGCCCGGGGGCAGGCCGTTCATGAGCTTGGTCCAGGACGCGCCGCCGTCGGTCGTCTTGAAGATGCCGCCGTTCGGCCCGCCCGAGTCGAAGCGCCAGGGGCGGCGGATCCGCTGCCAGAAGGCGACGTAGAGCGTCTGGGGGTCGTTCGGGTGCATGACCAGGTCGATGGCCCCGGTCTTGCCGTCGTTGGGCAGGCCGCCGGAGAGCTTGAGCCAGGTCTTGCCGCCGTCGGTCGACTTGAACAGGCCGCGGTCCCCGGTATAGCCCCAGGGATGGCCGGAGGCGGCGACGTAGACGATGCCTGGATCGGTCGGGTGGGTCAGGACGCGGGCTATCGTCTGGGTCGTTTCGAGGCCCACGCGGGTGAAGGTCTTGCCGCCGTCGGTCGACTTGTAGATGCCGTCGCCCCAGGCGACGCTGTTGCGGACGCACTCCTCGCCGGTCCCGACCCAGATGATGTTGGGGTCCTTCTGGAAGAAGGAGACGTCGCCGATGGAGGCCGAGCCGTAGTCGTCGAAGATGGGCTCCCAGGTCGTGCCGGCGTTCACCGACTTGAAGACGCCGCCCGAGGCGGTGCCCACGAGGACCTGGCTGAAATCCTCGTCCAGGGCCTCGAAATCTGAGATGCGGCCGACCATGTTGGCCGGGCCGATCGAGCGCCAGCGCAGGTGCTTGGTCAGGGCCGTGGCGTCGGGGCCGCCGGCTTGCTGGGCGGCCTGGGGGGCCTGAGGGGCC
>DSDX01000212.1 GCA_011048485.1 Candidatus Aminicenantota bacterium
CCGCTCGGGGAGCTGCCTCTGCCCAGAGACCTCGGGGCGGTCCTGTTGCGGCTCCTGGCCTCGCCGACGATCGCCGACAAGGAATGGGTCTACCGGCAATACGACCACATGGTCCAGTTGAACACCGTCTTCCTGCCGGGGGCCGACGCGGCCCTGCTCAGGATCAAGGGCTCGCGCCGGGGCCTGGCCGTGACCCTCGACGGCAACTCCCTCTACACCCGCCTTGACCCGGGGAAGGGCGCCCGGATCGCCGTGGCCGAGGCCTGCCGGAACCTCGCCTGCGTCGGGGCCCGGCCGATCGGGCTCACGAACTGCCTGAACTTCGGCGACCCCGAGAAACCGGCGGTCATGGGCCAGTTCGAGCGGGCCGTGGCCGGCCTGGCCGAGGCCTGCCGGACCTTCGGGATCCCCGTCACGGGCGGCAACGTCAGCTTCTACAACGACACGGGCGGCCTGTCCATCCATCCGACGCCCGTCATGGGCGTCGTGGGACTGGTCGAGGACGTCCGCAAGGCCGTCCGGCCGGGCTTCAGGGCCGCGGGGGACGCCGTCGTCCTCATCGGGGAAAGCCTGGGCGAAGTGGGCGGCACGGAATATCTCAAGGTCATCCATGGCCTCGAGGCCGGGGACCCGCCCGTGATCGACCTCGAGCGGGAGAAACGCAACCAGGAGCTGCTCCTCGAGGCCATCGAGGCCGGGCTCATCCGCTCCGCCCACGACCTCGCCGAGGGCGGCCTGGCCGTGGCCCTGGCCGAATGCTCTTTCCACGCCGAGCCCCGGATCGGCTGCGCGGTCGACCTCGACGGCGGGCTCCGCGCCGACGCGCTCCTCTTCGGCGAATCCCAGTCCCGTATCCTGGCCACCTGCCGCCGGGCCAAGCTGGCCAGGCTGCTGGAGCTGGCCGCCGCCCGCGGCGTGCCCGCGGCGGCCATCGGGCGCGCCGGGGGACGCGACATCGCCGTCAAGCGAAAGGGCCGTGAGGTCCTCCGGGTCCCGGTCGAGACGGCCTTCCGGGCCTGGAAGGACGGCCTGCCGGCCTTCTTCGAACCCAAGATCTGAGGGGGGACACACCATGGACGACGTCGTCTTCCGGAGCCCGCGGAAGCGCGGGCGCATCGCCGTCTTTCTATCCGGCCGCGGCTCGAACTTCATGGCCATCCGCGAGGCCGTCGAGAGGGGGGACATCGACGCCGAGGTCGGCTTGGTGCTCTCTAACAAGCCCGACGCCCCCGGCCTGGTTCAGGCCCGGGCCTGGGGCCTCGAGACGCTCTTCCTCGACCCCAAGCTCTTCGCCACGCGCGAGGACTACGACCGGGCCGTCGTCCGCGAGCTCGAGGGCCGGCGCGTCGACCTGGTCTGCCTGGCCGGCTATATGCGCGTCCTGACGCCTGGCCTGTGCCAGGCCTACGAGCACCGCATCGTCAATATCCACCCGGCCCTCCTGCCGTCCTTCCCCGGCCTCCACGTCCAGCGGAAGGCCATCGATTGGGGCGTCCGGTTCTCGGGCTGCACGGTGCATTTCGTGGCCGCCGAGGTCGACATGGGGCCCATCATCCTTCAGGCCGTCGTTCCCGTGCTTCAGGACGACACGGAGGAGACCCTGGCGGCCCGCATCCTCGTCGAGGAGCACAAGATCTACCCCGAGGCCGTGGGCCTTTACTTTGCTGGACGGCTCGAGGTCCGGGGACGGCGCGTCTTCATCCTCGAGCCCGGCGCTTGAGAGGCTCTTCCGCCGGGGCAGGGCCGCATGGGCGAAGACCGGGACCGCTTCAGGCGACGCGCCGCGACGGGCGCCGCGCTCGCCCTCGCTTTCGCCGCGACCTGGATCGCGCTCAGCCTCACGGACGACCGTCCCGGCTGGCTGACCGTCTGGGCGCCTGAGGCCGCCGCCGTCGGGCGGCCGCTCGAGGTCCGGGTCAGGCTCGGCGGCTCGATCGAGGCGACCGAGATCAACTGCACCCTCCATCGGGCCAACAGCGAGCGGAAGGGCTGGGGCTTCCTCTCGTCCTCCGGGCCCTCGCGGCCGGCCGCCGGAGGAGAGACCCACGTGTTCCTATTCGATGTTCCCGAGCGCGAGGACACCGCCTACGCCTTCGCTCTGGTCTTTCTCAGCCCGACCGGGTCATGGGGGCAAGCGACGCGGGCCGCCACGGCCAAGTACATACCCGTTGTCGGGGCGACCGAGGCGCCGTCGTCGGCGCTCCAGAGGACAAGGGTCTATCGCTACCCGACACCCGCGGAGGAGGTCCGGCGCCGGAGCAAAGCCCGCCCCGCCGGCCCCAGGAAAGGCCCGTCCGCATGGATCCATCCCGCCCTGGCCGCCCTCCTGCTCGCCGGCGCCGCGCTCTGTGTCGCGAACGGGGTCCGCGAGCGAGCGGCGGGGCTTCCTCCCGGCGGGGCCGGGGAAAGGGCCGCCTGGCTGGCCCTGGCGGCCGTGATGGCCGCCGGCGCCGTCTTCGAGCTGGCCGGGATCGCCGGCCGGTTCGCGTCCTGGGCCCGACAGATGGCGGAGGCCCGGGGCGTCTACGAGCTCCGGCGGCCGGTCCAGAAGGGCTTGATGGCCGCGGCGGCCGCCGCGTCCCTCGGGCTCTTCCTCCTCTTCATGAGGTCTGTCCGGAGGCCGGGACCGCACCGCGCGCTCTGGTGGACCGGGATCGGTGTCGCGGCCTATACGGCCGTCTCGTTCGTCAGCGTGGTCTCCTTCCACGCCGTCGATGTGGCCCGGAGCCTGGCCTGGCACGGCCTGTCGCCCGTCGACGCCGTCCGGGGGGCCGGGGCGGCCGTGGCGTTCTCCGGGACCTTGGCCTCGCTTCTCGGGAAGGCGCGCCGGCGGGCTACTTGAAGATCGGGGGCGGCGTCATGCGGGGAGGCCGCCCGAAGACCCCGGCGTACACCTCCGGGAAGGCGTCCTTGCCGCCCAGGAGGAGACAGGACAACGGCATGGCCTTGGCGGCCAGCCGGGCCATCTCGCCCGTGATGCCGCGTATCTCCCACTGGGCCGTGGCGTCCTGGCGCAGCCTGGAGATGTGATAGAGCTCGCGGACGTTGACCTTGAGCAGGGCCCTCCGCCTGTGGGCGTTGGTCAGGACATAGTCGGCGGCCGGCCCGATCTTCTTCTCGAGGCGGGCATGGACCTCGTCGGTCCGCGCGGCGACGGCCAGGAACTCCCTGTCCGCTCCGATCTCCTCGACCGAGGGGGGCACGGTGACGCCCAGCCTCGGTTCGTATCGCTGCCAGGTCAGGGTGGCCATCCTGTGGCGCTTGAGCTGGGCAAAGGCCGAGGCGGAGAGGACGATGTCGTAGACGAGGTCGGCGTGCTCGAATTCCCGGGGCGGAAAGTCGTAGAACTCCATGCGCTCGAGGGCCCGGCGGACGATGTCCTTCCGGGCGGCAGGCCGGGCGCTCCGGGCCCGGGCCAGACATTCCTTATAAGGTAGGCGCGAGACCGAATGGAGAAGCGCGGCGATGACGCGCGAATCGCCGTCCTCCGGCGAGGCGGCCAGGACGACGCCCTTGGATCCTCCCCTCCCCTTCCCGGCCGCTCCGCTCGGGAACAAAGCGGCGGCGGCCCCGGCCAGGTCCGGATAGGTCTCGGCGTCGAAGGGGCTTGGGTCGGTGAACAGGATGATGGATGGCGCGACCGCCCGGGCCAGTTCGTAGAGCCTCCGGTTGAGCTCCCGGACCTCGGCCAGGCCCTTGGCGGCGAACCGGCGGATGAGGAGCTCCAGGCTTCGGGCGTTGGCCGTCAATCCGAGCTGGCCTTCCGTCGCCAGGCTGACGATGTAGCGGGCGTCCTCCTTGGCCCAGCCGTCCAGGACGGCGTGGTTGCGCGGCTCGGCCGCGGCCTCGGCGTGCTTGGCGAAGACGTGCGGCTTGAGCCTGGCGTAGAGCCTGTGATAGAGCGCGTTCTGGGCCTTGACCGTCCCGACGAACAGGTCTTCCAACCCCGCCCCGCGGACCTCCTCGGGGACGACGAAATCGGAGCCGAGGGTGATGTAGCGCTGCGACTTCTCGGTGAAGGACATCAGCCGGAAGCGCTCGATCTCCTCGATGGCCAGGCGGCTGACGCCGATGACGTCGAAGTTGAAGACCGCGTGCTCGGCGACGGAGTGGTGGCCCATCTTGAAGATGATGGTCTCGTTGGACCGCCGCGCCTTCGCGACCTCGGCCCGGGCCGCGGCCCTGAGCGCGTCGACGGGACGGGGATCGCGCGAGATCCGGGCGTAGGAGGCCGACAGCGTCTCCGGGGTCACGTCGCCGCGGGGCGGCGCGCTTCTCTTGAGCTCGTCGATCACGGCGCTGTCGACGTTGTACCCGGCCAGGAGGATCCGCATGGCGCCCCTACCTTAGAGTCCCGCCAGGGAATTGTCAATTCCGGCCCCTGTCTCCGAGGCTCGTCGGAGGTCACCCCTTCATGACGGCGATCGGCCCGAGCTTGGCGACGACGCGGCCCAATCCGACCTCGTCGGAGACCCGGACGACCTCTTCGACGTCCTTGTAGGCCTCCGGGGCCTCCTCGGCGACCCCCTTCCAGCTCGTCGACTTGAGCTCGATCCCCCGGCGGGCCAGGTCGTCCCGTATCCTCTCGCCCCGGAAGCGCCGCAGGGCCTCGTGCCGCGACAGGACCCGGCCGGCGCCGTGGGCGGTCGAGCCGAAGCTCAGGGCCTCGGCCTCCCGCGTGCCCGCGAGAAGGAACGAGGCCGTGCCCATGCTGCCCGGGATGATGACCGGCTGGCCCACGGTCCGATAGAGGGCCGGGACCTCCGGCCGGCTTGGCCCGAAGCTCCGGGTCGCCCCCTTGCGGTGGACGACGAGCCGCTTCGAGCGTCCGCCGACGACATGCTCCTCGACCTTGGCCACGTTGTGGCAGACATCGTAGACCTGGTCCATGCCCCGGGCGTCGCCGAGGACGCGGCCGAAAACCTCCCGGACCCAGTGGGCGATCATCTGACGGTTGGCGAAGGCGTAGTTGACGGCGGCGCACATGGCCCGGTAATAGCGCTGGCCCTCCGCCGACTTGAACGGCGCATTGACTAGCTCCCGGTCGGGCAGCCCCGACACGCCGTAGGCGTTCCCCAGCGTCTCGATGAAATCGGTCGCGACCTGGTGGCCGAGGCCTCGGCTGCCGCAATGGATCATGACCAGGACCTGACCGACGCCGCGAACGCCGAAAGCCGCCGCCGCCCGCTCGTCGCGGATCTCCAGGACCTTCTGGATCTCGAGGAAATGGTTCCCCGCACCGAGGGTCCCGAGCTGAGGGAGGCCCCGCTCCAGGGCGCGCCCGGAGATCTCGTCGGGGGAAGCGTCCCTCATCCGGCCGCGCTCTTCCGTGCGCTCGAGGTCTTCCGGCCGCCCATAGCCGTTCTCGATGGCCCATTCGGCGCCCCGGGTCAGGATGTCCTTGAGGACATCCCGGCTGAGCTTGGTGACGCCCGCCTTCCCAACCCCGGCCGGGACCTCCCGGACGATCCCCGCCAGCAGCTCCTTGCTCCTCGGGGCGATATCGGCTTCATCGTGGTCCGTCCTCAAGAGGCGCACGCCGCAGTTGATGTCGTAACCAACGCCGCCCGGCGAGATGATCCCCTCGTCGAGGTCGAAGGCCGCGACGCCGCCGATCGGAAAGCCGTAGCCCTGGTGGGCGTCGGGCATGACATAGGACATGCGCTCGATACCGGGCAGGCAGGCGACGTTGCGGGCCTGGGCCAGCGTCTGGTCGCGGCGGATGTCCTGGAGCAGGCGCGCGGAGGCATAGACGCGGGCCGGGACCCTCATGTCCCCCTCGGCCGGGAGCTCCCAGGTGTTCTCGTCGATCTTGCGGGCGTCCATGGTCATCCTCACATATCCACGACGACCTGGACGGTGAAGCCGTCGCAGGCCTCGATCTTCAGGTCGTGGTAGGTCACGGCCTTGACGTCGCCGTGGAGCTCGTGGCGGTCGGAGAGGGTCTCGCCGGCGAGGGTCGCCTCGAGGCCGAAGCCGCCGGGGCGCCGCCGGATCCGGACGTCCCCGACGCGCCCGAGCAGGAACCGGCGCGTCTCGAAGAGATAGAGGACCTCGCCAAGGAACCGGACCAGCAGTTGCTCGTGGTCGGAGCCCTCGACGCGGACGGGGCGGCGTTCCGCGGGCTCGACGGCCTCCCAGTCCCAGACGAGCGAGGCTAGGGCCAGGGCGGCGTTGGCGAAGGCCTCCTCGAGGGTCTCCCCGTAGGCCTGGAATTTTCCGTCGGCCGTGTGGGGCAGGATCCGGTACCTCTCCATGGCGGGCGCGCCCTCCCTGGCCATGGTACCCGAACGGGGCGAAAAAGTCAGCCGGAGGGGCTATTTGACCTCGGCGACGACGGCGTTGAGCACCCGGCCCGACGCCTTGTCTTGGGCGAAAAAGACCATCCTGAGCCCGCGGCGGGGGATCTCGTGGCGCCGGACCTGCCATTTGAAATCCGGCACCCTGGTGTAGGTCTTCTCGAACTCCGTGAGGTAGGCGTCCGTCGCCCTCTCCGAGGCGGCCAGGTCGAAGGACGCCGTTCCCGGCGCGGCCGGATCGACTAACTTCAGGTCGCGGACGACCATCCTGTGGTAGGCCACGCCGTTGGAGCCCTTGTGCTCCTGCTCGTCCTGGACGAGGGCGAGCGCGTAGTCCGCCCCGGGCACGGCCCGGTCTAGTTCGTAGACGACGTCGACCGTGTCACCGGCCAGCGTCGCGCTCGCTTTCAAGCGGACGGCCGGGTAGGCCGAGAGCAGGGGCTCGATCACGCCCCGGTACTGGCCGTACTTGGCCTCGGCCGCGCCCCGGCCCCCGCCGCCGACGGACTTGCCGCCGCCGTCGATGATGACCGTCGGCGCGCTGTTGACGCCGTAGGCCCCGGCCCGGTTGACCGCCGCCGAGTTCATCATCGGGTCCGGCCGGGGAATGGGCAGATGGTAGACGAGCACGGCCAAGTATCTCGACGGGATGGAGGCGATGAGCCCGTCGAAGGCCAGGTCGGCGCCGACGCAGGGGGGGCACTCCGAGCCGGTGAAGAGCTCGGCCAGGACGGTCTTGCCCTTCCAGTCCGCGGGGGCCTTGAAGGGCTCGGGATCGAAAGGCAGGGCCTTCATCTTGGACTCGAGCGCGGCCTCGAAGCCCTCCGCCGAGCCGTGAAGATGGACATGGAGCCGGAGCGCTTTGTCCCGGGCATCCATGTAGTCCTCGACGGCCGCGGAGAGATAGGCCTCGGCCGCCTCGGCGACCCGGCCCTGGCTTTCGAGGACCCCGGCCAGGACGTAGTAATAGTTGCCGCCCGTGGCCCCGCCGGCCTTCCTGTAGGCGTCGATCGAGTACATCGCCTTGTCGGTGTCCCCGACGTTCAGATAGGCCCTGGCCGTCAGCAGGTCGAAAGCGCTCAGGACATAGGACTTGAAGAGGTCCCTCTGGGCCTCGGGGACGCCCGCGTAGGACGCCGGCTCGTCCGCCGCCCGGATGGCCTGGCCCCTGTAGGCGAGGGCGATCTCCAGGACCCGGGCGTGATCGAAGCTCTCCAGCCTCGGATGGTTGAGGAGCTGGACAGCCATGGCCATGGGCTTCTGGAGGCGGTCCGGGCCCCCCGCGCCGGCCAGGAAGTCCCGCTGGAGGGCGATCACCGCGTCGAGGGTCTCCGCCAGAGCCACCTTGGCGTCCTGGATGCCGGCCTCGATGGCCTCGAGATAGGAGGTGTTCGGATTGGCGGCCTTGATCCGCTCGTACGCCTCGAGCCGGAGGGCCGGGTCCTTGATCTGATACGCCGCGACGAGCTCCTTGTATTCCGGCGGAGGGGCCTGACGCTCCTGGGCCGCGGGCCGGGCCGAGGCGATGACGGCCAAACCGGCGAGCAGGGCGGCGGCGATTTTTAGCCTGATCCTCGTGTTCATGGGGCCTCCTGGCAAAGAAACCATTATATCAGACGAAGCGGCCGGGGAGCTCCGCGCCGCAGGACGGGCAGCGGGAACCTAGGAGGACGCTGGCCGCGACGCCGAAGCCGCGCCGGCGGATGAGGACGGTCCCGCAGGCCGCGCAGGCCGTGTCCTCGGACTCGCCCGGCACGTTGCCCACGTAGATGTAGCGGAGGCCCTCGCGACGGCCGGCCGCGGCGGCGGTCCGGAGCGTAGCGATGGGCGTCGCGCCCGTGTCCTCGTATTCGTAGTCGGGATGGAACCGGCTGATGTGCCAGGGGATGCCCGGGTCGACCGAGGCGATGAAGCGGGCGATCGCCCCCAGCTCCTCCTCGCCGTCGTTCAGGCCGGGAACGACGAGGGTCGTCACCTCGACCCAGACACCGGCCTCCTTCATCCGCCGGATCGTTTCGAGGACCGGCTCGAGCCGGGCCCCGCAGACCTTTCTGTACGTCTCGTCCTTGAAGGCCTTGAGATCGACGTTGGCGGCGTCGAGGAAGGGCCGGATCATGTCCAGGGCCTCGCCCGTCATATAGCCGTTGGTGACGAAGCTGTTGGCCAGCCCGGCCCCGTGGGCCAGGCGAGCCGTCTCGTAGGCGTACTCGTAGAAGATCGTCGGTTCGGTGTACGTGTAGGAGATGCTCCGGCAGCCCTGATCGACCGCTGCCCGGACCACGTCCTCCGGCGGGAACGCCTCGCCGGCGATGCCGCCGCCCTTGCGGCGGGGCGCCTGCGAGATCCGCCAGTTCTGACAGAAGCCGCAGCGGAAGTTGCACCCCGCCGTGGCGATCGACAGCGCCTTCGATCCGGGCAGGAAATGGTAGAGCGGCTTCTTCTCGATGGGGTCGACGTGGGCCGCGACGACCTCGCCGTAGACGAGCGTCACCAGCTGGCCCTTCCGGTTCTCGCGGACGGCGCAGATCCCCTGACGTCCCTCCTTGACGAGGCAGCGGTGGGCGCAGAGGCGGCAGAGGGCCGCGCCGCCCTCGGCCGGATCCCAGAGCATCGCCTCGCGGATCACGACGCCTCGAGCTCGGGATGGAATGCCGCCGCCGACGGGCACAGCCCGCGGAGAAAGCACTCCGGGCATTTCGGCTTCCGCGACGGGCAAAGGGCCCGGCCGTGCTCGACGAGGAGGAAGTTGAAATCGAGCCAATCCTTCTTGGCCACGAGGGCCATGAGATCGCGCTCGACTTTGACCGGATCGTTTTCGCGGCTGAGCCCGAGACGTCGCGCGAGCCGCCCGGCATGCGTGTCGACGGCGATGCCCTCGGCCTTGCCGTAGCCGGCGGCCAGGACGATGTTGGCCGTCTTGCGGGCCACGCCGGGAAGCGTCAGGAGCTCCGTCATGGAGTCCGGCACGACGCCGTCGTAGCTGTCGACGATGCGCCGGGCGGCCCCGATGATAGATTTAGCCTTGTTCCGGAAGAAGCCCGCGGGCCGGATGATCCCCTCGAGCTCCTCCCGGTCGGCCCGGGCCAGGGCCTCGGCGGTCGGGTAGGCCCGGAACAGGCCCGGCGTGATGCGGTTGACCCGTTCGTCGGTGCATTGGGCGGCCAGGATCGTGGCCACCAGGATCTCGAGCGGATTGCCGAACGCCAGGGCGGTCCGGGCCCGCGGATAGCGCTTCCGCAGAAGCCGGATGATCGGCCCGATGCGCCGCCGCGCGCCCTCCATCCCGGCTCGCCTCCGGCCCCGCTCAGGGACCGACGTGAAAGAGGTCCTGGGCGATGTGGAAGTCCTCGACGTCATAATAGTCGGGGAACTGGCGGATGAGGTCGATCTCCGATCTGATCATGGCCTGGTGGCTCCGCTCGACCCGGCCGAGGTAGGACAGGATCTTGCGGCCGGCATCGTCCTCCACCCGCTCCGCCGCCTCGTTGTAATAGGCCTCGGCCGTCTCCTCGGCCTCGAGGGCCGCCTCGAACAGGGCCGGGACGGCGGGATGGTCGGGCAGCGAAACGCCGATCGGCGGCATCAGGGACGACTCGGGGACGTCGTTCGGCTTATCCGGGTACTTCTGCCCGAGAAGGCGCTCGAGGATCTTCTTGTGGTGCTCCTCCTCGAGGGCCAGGAATTTGAGCTTCTGGATGAGCAGGGCGTTCTTGATCCGTCTCTGGAGCCGGGTGTAGAACGCGGCCGCGTCGATCTCCGACCGGATGGCGACCCCGAGGATCTGCCATGGAGTCGCGGTCTTGTCGATAGGCATGGGGTCCTCCTTAGGATATGTCGAGCATGGCCTGGATGGCCCCCCGGGCCCGGTCGGCGATGTCGGGGGGGACGACGATCCGGTGCGTGCCCGTCTCGAGGGCCCGCAGGACCTTGTCGAGCGTCGTCATCTTCATATGGACGCAGAGCGCCGTTTCCCGGGCCGGATAGAACGCCACTGCGGGGTTCTCCTTGGCCAGCCGGTAGATGATGCCCGTCTCCGTGCCGACCACGATCTCGGGCTTGGTCGTCTTGCGGGCCTCGGCGACCATCTGCCCCGTCGACAGGGCCTTGTCGGCGGCGTCGATGACGTCGAGAGGGCACTCGGGATGGACCCAGACCTCGGCCGCGGGATGGCTGGCCCGGGCCGCCTCGATGTCCCCGGGCGTGAAGCGGTGATGGACGTAGCAGTAGCCATCCCAGGCGATGATGGCCTTGCCCGTCTGGCGGGCGACGTAGGCGGCCAGGTTCTTGTCGGGCACGAAGAGGAGCTTGTCGACGCCGAGGGACTTGACCACGGCCGCGGCGTTGCTCGATGTGCAGCAGATGTCGCTCTCGGCTTTGACCTCGGCGCTCGTGTTGACATAGCAGACGACCTTGAGCCCCGGGTAGCCGGCCTTCCAGGTCCGGAGCTCGCGGGCGTTGATCATGTCGGCCATGGGACAGCCGGCCTCGACCTCGGGGAGCAGGACCGTCTTATCCGGCGCCAGCACCGCGGCGGTCTCGGCCATGAAGCGGACGCCGCAGAAGACGATGGTGTCGGCCTCGAGGCCGGCCGCTTTTCGGCTGAGCTCCAGCGAGTCGCCGACGAAATCGGCGGCGTCCTGGACCTCGGGGACCTGGTAGTTGTGGGCCAGGATGACGGCGTTCTTGCTCCGCTTGAGCTCGGCGATCCTGTCCAGCCTGCCCAACGCGTCAGTCCTTTCCCTCGAGCGGCTTGCCGCAGTGGATGCAGACCGGCTCGCCCTTCTTGGAGATGCCGCCGCAGGCGGGACATTCCACGAACTCGACCCGGCAGGCCCGGCAGAACAGCTTGTCCTCCTCTTGGAGGGCCGTGTCGCAGAAGGGGCACGAGCAGCACTCCGGGTGCTCGTGCTCCTCGGCGGCGGGGACGGCGGCGGGCGCGCGGCCGGCCCGCGTGTCGCGGTAATTCCGGATGGCCGCGTGGAGGGCGTCGGCCCCGAGGTTGGAGCAGTGCATCTTGTTCTTGGGCAGCCCACCGAGCTCTTCGGCCACGAGTTCGTTGGTGATAGCCAGGCCCTCGTCCAGGGTCTTGCCTTTGGCCATCTCGCTGACCATGCTGGAGACGGCGATGGCCGCGCCGCAGCCGAAGGTCTGGAACTTGACGTCGTCCAGCCGGTCGTCCTTGACCTTGATGTAGAAGG
>DSDX01000254.1 GCA_011048485.1 Candidatus Aminicenantota bacterium
CCCCTATGACCATCCCCGGTCCAGCGCCGATGGCATCCAGGATCTCCGCCGCCGGCTGCCTTTCATTGATCCCCTTTTCCCAATCCTCAATTTCGAAGGGGGGATCCTGAGCAGCCAGTGTTCCCGCCGTTACAAACAGGAAAAATAATAACGGGACAATGAAGATTTTTCGCAAATAATCCATTGTTTTCCTTTCCCTACGGTCTTTAAAATCGAGACTCCATAATTTAACACGAATCCGCTGCGATAAGTTTGACGGAACATGGAAATGCTCACATATCCTTCCTCTATTCATGGACAGCAAATAGGAAAGACAATAGAGGAAAAACTGGCGATCCTCTTCGTTTTATGTTATGACCCTAGGATAGGGTCGGAGGAAGGCGCCGTCGACGCGATTCCTTTCCCTCTCCTCGAGAGGGAGGGAGCGGATAAAACCCATGGAAGGGTGGCTCTGCCATCGGGGAGGTTTTATGATGAACAAAGGATGCCGGATTCTCTCCCTTCTCGTCGCCACGGTCCTTCTCGTCCTCAAGCCGGTCGCCGGCCAGAGCAAGGGATTCCTCAACATCCAAGGGATCAGGGGCGAGGCGACGGACAAAGACCACAAAGGTTGGATTGAGCTCTTGTCCGCCGATCTGGGGGCCAACAATCGGCTGCTGAAGGGCGGTACGACCACCCGGTCTTCGTCCAGCGGCCGCGGGGCTATCAATATCGTGAAGTCGGTAGACGCCTCATCAGCCGTGCTTCAGAAGATGGCCATGAGCGGCCGTAGCCTTGGGCTCGTCAAACTCAGCTTCACGACGACGGACTCGGAAGGGAATAAGTCCTATCTGCAGCTGACCATGACGGATGTCGTCGTGACCTCTTTTTCATTCTCCGGCTCCGGCGGGGATGACAAGCCCACGGAAACCGTGACCATGAGTTACAGTAAAGTCAAGTGGGCGTATACGCCCTTGGATAAAGACGACCGATCGGCTTGACCGGTCCTCCGACCGGCCTCCCCGGTCTGGATCTTGGAGTTGGTCCCGACTTCGGCCTTATAGCGACGGTCTCGGTCTCAGGATCTGCGCTTCCCCTCACAATTTTGCCGTTTAATCCGAATACCCCTTCGCCACGCACCGCCAGAAGAACTTGTGGTACCGGTCGACGATTTCCTTCATGGCCTCCCGGCTGTAAGCGGTCAGGAACTGCTGAGCCTGGCCCGGGTCCTTTTTGTAGAGCTCGAGGGCCTTGTCTTCGATGTTTTTCTCTTCGCTGAAAAAACGCTGCTCGAGCGGTTCGCGCCAGGCCCGGAGCTCGTCGAAGAATGGTTTGAACCGGAGATGCATGACATTGAAGACGGCCCGCACCGCCCACCAGGCCGAGTCGGGCTGATACGTTTCGCTGTTGTAGGTGGAATAGAGCGGCGATATTTCGCTGACGCCGGCGTAAACGGGCGCGAATGTGCTGACGTACTGATTGCTGACGTAGAACCAATATTTTCCGCCGATCCAACCCGGCAGCCAGCTTCTAACCTGTCCGACGAAGCCGTACCCCCCGGTCGATCTGGCGACCTGACGGTTGTGGGGAATATCGAGGAGATCGCGCCAGTCCTTGCTGGGGAAGGGCGTCGTCAGGGGGCTTTTCACGAAGCCGCCCTTGCCGTCCGGAACGAACCAGTCATAATCCGCGGTCATGTCGTACGGCGTTCCTTCGAAAACGGAGCGCTGGAAGGCCATGACATCCCGGACCGAAACGGGTTTGTCCGGTTTGACGGAAAGCGGCAGGTAATCCGAGGGAAAGCGGCGGGTGTGGTAGGGGTCGTAGAAATCGGACGCCCCCATGTCGAGGTCGCGGCCGTTTCGGTTCCTGTAGCCGGGAGCGAACGTCTTGGTGAACAGCCACATCCGCGACATTTGCCCGTCGCTCGGGTAGCTGCCGTAAGCCTCGTGAAAGCGGAACGGCTCGCCCGAGGCCGGGTCGTACCAGCCCATGTCGATCGCGGCCTGCTTGTAGTTGGCCGATCCCATGTACCGGTCCGGCTTCGAAAGGTCGATGTCGCGAATGATATGCGTGTTCGCCAGGACGACGACATGGTCGTCGGGGATGCGCTGGGCGGCCCAGACCGCGCCCGGGATCCCGCTGCCGCGTTTCCAATTGGTCATAGGGACACTGGCGACCTCGAGCACCCAGACCTCCCGGGGGTCGCAAATCAGCAGTCCTTCGCTCGCCGGGCCGCAGGAGGTGTGGAATCCGTATTCTTCCAGAAGCGAGCCGATCAGCTTCACCGCTTCGCGGGCGGTCTTGCAGCGCTGCAGGGCGAAAAGCTGGGCCTGCTCTATGGTCATGATCTGGTCGCCCGTGTCGGCGAAGCGGGCCAGCTCGGGCCGCTGGTAGAGGGTCGATTCGGCGATCATCAGCTGGTGTTCGTTCATCTGCGGATAGCCGGTGTGGAGGTAAGCGAAAGTGTGGGGCACCTGAGGGATATGCCCAAGGACTTCGCCGCGATGTTCGAAGGTGCTTCCCGGAGGAACGTCCTGGAGGCCGAAATGGACCGGGGCCGTTGAACCCGCCGGCCAGTCTTGGGCCGGAACGACATGGAGGCGGCTGTTCGCGCAGCACCCGTCATGCGAGGCGATGACCGAACCGTCCGTCGAGGCCAGCCGTCCGACGGCGATCGAGGTGCAATGATCGTCTTGGTCGGGCAAGGGAAGGGCGGCCTGTCCCTCGACAGAACGGCCGACGAGAACGATCAGGATGCCGGCCGACAAGATCCATGATCCCATTTTCATCTTTGTGCCTCCTCCCGCTGTCTATTTGTCTTGTGAATCAAGCCGATTTGGAATGTCTGCTTTCGCCTAGTTTACTCCCGGATATGCTAAAAATCGAGCCAAACGAAAGGCTTCGCCCTCCCGGCTCGGAATTCTCATGTCTTGTCGGGACGCGCGCCTTCGGGCGAATTCCTCCGCTCAATGGATCTTCCGAATCGAAGCCCGGGCGGACCGGGGGCCTCGGCGGGCCAAGAGGACAGGCCTTCGAGGGCCGGACGCTCGGACCTCGGCCTTCATGCCGGGGAGTCCAGGGATTGACTAGGGAGCAGCCGGGCATTAAGATACAATCAAGGGAGGTTGGATCATGAGGAAACTCGCCTGGCTGCTCGTTTTCACCCTATCAGCCGCGGCTTATCGGCCGCCCCCGCGGGCCGAAACCCAAACCGTCAGCTCGGTTCAGGAACTCATGAGCGCGTTGGCCCGGGCCGCGACCAACCAGAAGCCCGATATCATCAACCTGGCCGCGGGAACCTATGACTTCGATCGTATGCCCGGCCCGATTCTCTACCAGCCGCAAGGTCGGCCCCAGCCGCCGGAGACTTATCCGATCACCATCCAGGGGGCCGGCACGGAGCTCACCATTCTCGAGGGAAGGGGGAAGACAGGATTCCTGTTCATCGACACAACCAAGCTCAATGACGCCAAAAAGGGGAGAGACTCCGCGGTGCACGTCACCGTCTCTGATATGACCTTCAAGGACGCGGGTCCCGGATCTCCGCTCACCGTGGGGACCCTCGAGGCCACGACCAGGATCCACAACGTGAAGTGTCTCTCCACCGAATGCGCCGCCGGGGGAAGCACCCTCATCGTTTCCAGCGAGAAAGGGGTTATCATCCTCGGGAACAGCCTGTTTTCGGGGAGCGAGATCAGCCCGACCTCGAGCGGCGCCGTGCTGAGCTCAAGAAGCGGTTCGATATCCGTCACCGGATGCACCTTTGCCCGCAACCGGGGACAGAAGGACGGGATCGGACTCCTCGCAATGACGAACACCGGAGTGATCACAGTCGGCAAAAACTCCTTCGAAAACAACGATGCCTTAGGACACACGGGGCCGTTGGCCATCGTGATCGGCGGGAAGGGAGCGGTCGGAGTCGTCGAGAACAGGTTCATCGGCAACAACGGCGCCCGGGGCTGCTTGCATGTTCAGGCCATCCAAGAGGGCGGGGCCGTTATCGAGAAAAACAATTTCACTGACAACAGCAGCTGGGGCGTCTGGTTCGAGACGATGAACGGGGCCGTCGAGCTGAAGGCCAACCGCTTCCTCCGTAATCTCGACGGGGGCGCCCGTCTCGGGGCCGGTCCCGGGCTGGGTTCGGCGGAGCTCGTCAACAACGTTCTCGCGGGCGAGTCCCACGGAATCGGCGCCCTCGTGGAGATTCATACCGTGACGGTGGTCAACAACACCTTTGCGTCCTACCGCGAGGGCCTGCGGATCGTTCAGGCGAAGAACACCGCGGCCGCAAAGATCTACAACAATATCCTCTGGGGCCACCAGGCCGCTGACATCTCCATCAAGGACGACGACGATTCCGATGGCCTGGGCGGACGCGTCGAGCTCCACAACAACGACTTTTCCACCCTGGAGGTTGATGTGGGAGACAAACTTGCCCGGAGCGGCAACCTCGACATCGACCCCCATCTCTTCATGGTGGACTTTCACCTGTATCCCTATTCTCCGGTGATCGACAAAGGCCTACCGGGCGCGCCCGGGCTCCCGGACAAGGATTTCGAGGGAGACTCGCGGACTGTCGATGCGAACGGCGACTCCGTCAGGGAGCCGGACATGGGAGCCGACGAGGTCGCCGAATACAAGGAAGCTCCCCGGGTTGTCACGACCCACCCGAAGGACGGCGCCGTCAACGTGCCCTTGGACTCCCTGATCACCGCTACGTTCTCGATGCGGATGAGCGTTTCCAGCCTGGATCTGGAGTCGTTCACCGTGAGGCCCGCTGTTCCGGGCGGGATGGCGTACGATCCGGGAACCCTGATGGTCACGTTCGAGCCGATTTGGGAAAAGCTCAAGCCCGGCACAACCTATACGTGCACCATTACGACGGGCGCTCGGGCTGAGCTCGGCGCGCCTCTGACCTCCGAATTCGTCTGGAGATTCACCACAGTGCCCGACAAGCGCTCGTAAAGCGGACGGGGTCGTCTCTATCTACAAGGAACGATTCATCTCGTGCCTGGAAAGGTGGCTAGACCTCAAGCTGGCCGCTCCCCCGGCGACACCGGGCTGGAGGATCAATGAATAAGCCGGTCGATCCGGATATCGTCGAACCAGGCGATCTGTGATTCAGTTTCCAGGGCAAAACACCCCCGACCGTACGTACTGTCCCTGATTTCGAGCTTCAGAACCTGGCCGGGTCCGAGGCCGACCGCCGAGGGATCGAGCGCTTTCAACGGATCGCGGGGATTCTTGGGGCTTACGAAAAGAGTCAGCCGGTCGCCCTGGACCTCGATCCTGACGCGCAAGAATTCGGCCGTCCCACGGATGCCCCCGCCCGGGCTGAATCCGTTTTTGTTCTTGACGGCCCAGGTCATGAGGTCCCCGGCGCTCAAATTGGAAGGGTTCTGTGGAAGAGGGTTGTCGATGTCGCTTATAAGAACGAATTCTTTTCCAGAGTCCCAGCGGCTGAGGCCGATATAGCGCGTGCCCGGAGGCAGTTGGCTCTCGCCGCGAGCCTGATGGACTCTCGGCGGGCCCCCGCCGTTCAGGAAGAACATGTAGCCGTTTCCCCGGCTCGGAGTCTGGACCATGGCTCCGCCGGTCCGAACCCACACGCGGATCTCGTCGTTATCCGTAGCCGCCCGGCCCAATGTGCATTCGACGGAATAATCCCCCCAGTTATTATCGCCATAAGAAGCATATCCGCTCGTGTTACTACCCTGGAGAAGGACATTTTCCATGTACGCCGGGACACCCAGGGGGAATTGAGTGGGGGTATCGAAGTGAGCGATTGTCCACTTCCCCCCTCCTCCAAAATTCCACCCCTGGTCGACCAAAAGGGACGCGGCGCTACCAGATATCGGGTAGGAGTTGAAATCCTCTGCCAGGACAAGAATACTCCGCATTTTGAGTGTGGGCCGTTTGAATGTTTTAAGCCGGCGGACCTGATCCGCCGGGCCCGGCCCCCGGAGCGCGAAAAGACCGATCGTGGCGGCCGAGATGCATAGAGCCGTCACAACTAGCGCGGAAACGCTCCTGATTATCCTCATCGTGTATCCCCTTACACGCTCTCAATATAGCACGAAAAAGAGGAATAGCCACAAAATGATCTCCAGGTGTTGGATGAAAAGGTTTTCAAGCCGGCGTGCTCCCGGGAAAGCCGAGATTCGCCTGGTAGTCGCCTGCGGCCTCCTTCAGGAACAGCGTGACGCTGGAACCCGTCATCCCGGATGTGAAGGTATTGCCAAAAGGATAGGAATTGCAGAACCCGGTCCTCCCCCGGAGAAAGGACATCCTCCTCCGCCTCGAACAGGCATTCGAGCCTCTCGCCTGGAAAGGCTGACCGGCAACGTTTTTCGGCCTCCCGCCGTCTTTCCCTGCGGAGAGGCCACATGAACACGCGCTTATTCGTCCTTGCCGCCGCGCTCACCGTCCCTCTGCTCCCGATGCGTTCCGCCGGCCGCGAAGCGCCTCCTCATTACGACTTGACGCTCGTCCTGCAACCGGCGGAAAAGAGAATCCAAGTGACCGGGACAATCCGCCTGACGGACGTTCGCGGCTCCGGAGCCTTCACCCTTTATCTGCACAAGGGGCTGTCGTTCCGGACCTTTGAAATCGACGGAATTCCCGTCGACCCGGGCCCGGCCGGGCCGTCGGACATCCAATTCATGCCGGCGGCTTTCAAGTATGACGTCTCATCGCCGCCGCAAGCGGAGGGCTTTGCGGAAAGGATCCTCGGCTTCTCCTACGACGGCGCATTGGACGAGCGCCCGGAATGGCTGGCCAACATCGTTTCTGAGACCTGGGTAGAGATCGGGAACTATTTTCCCTGGTATCCCGTGTGTCCCGGCCTGGGGCCGTTCACGTACAAAGTGACCGTCTCCGCCCCTTCCCCCTATCGGGTCTATGCTCCGGGAACGGAGACGCGGACCGGCGGCCGGTTCGTTTTCGAAAGCAACCGCCCGACGAAGGATGTTGTCGTCTGCGCGTCCGCCGACCTCCGGGTTCAAAGATTCCGGGTCGACGGCAACGATTTTTCCCTGGCCTCGTTCAGCCTCGATTCTGAAACGATCCGGGCGCTAGTCCGGGACGTGGATGATGTTTATCGAACCCTGGGCCGATGGTACGGCCGGATCGAGCAACCCTTGGCCCTGGTGGAATCGAAACGTGAAAAGGGCGGAGGTTACAGCCGTCCCGGCGGCCTGTTTCTGCCCGGGTTCACTCGAACCCCTTACCTGGACAACCGCCTCGGCTATCGCCGTTACCTGGCCCATGAGATCGCCCACGGCTGGTGGAACCTGGCCGATGCCTCGACCTGGCACGATTGGCTGAATGAGAGCTTCGCGGAATACACCGCCCTGCGCTATCTCCGGGAGACCGCGGGAACCGGGGAATTCCGAAAACGGATCGAATCCTATGCTCGGGAAAGCGAAGGCCTGCCTCCCCTCTGGGAACTGGACCGGGATAGCGAAGCGGCCTACGAAGCACTCTACCGGAAAGGACCCGTCCTCCTCCATCGGCTCGAGGAGCGCCTCGGGACGGACCGATTTATCTCCCTCTGCCGGACCGTCCTGGAGCAAAGGGCCGGACGGACCGAGGATTTTTTCGTTATTCTGAAGGCCGCGGCCGGCGAAGAAACGGCCTTCTGGTTTGAAAACCTGTTGAGGACGTTATAGCGGGTCGGGTCCGCTTTTCCAGCGTGATCATATAAGAACGCACAGGGGTGGATGTCCCGGTAGGGACCTCCGTCCCTTTTTTTCTGGAGGATTCCTTCGGGTCGTCGACCGGATTATCCGTCCCCCGGAGTTGACGTTCGTCGCGGAGAAGCCTCCACCTGCCTATGCTCTCGAGCAAGTCGCCCTGATGGCAGCCGAGGAGAGCGGGGAGTACGATTAGCCGGCGATGGGGCCCAGAACCGAGACCGCTAAGCCCGACCCAAGAAGGACTAAGAACCCGGCCGTCACTAGCAGGGCCGCCAGGGAGACGTTGTAGGGCGCCGTTATACCCATCATGGGGATGAGGGCCCCGCGCAGGATCGTGACGGGGGCGACGATCAGGACAGCCATGACGTACTTCCAGGCGGTGGGTGGCCTACGAGGGTTCGGGCCTAAGGACGTCTCTCAGCCAAGCCCGAAAGCGCGCCGTTAGGTCCGCTTCCGGGGCCGCATCCGGAACGGCACCAGGGATTTCGCCTTTCCGCTCGCATGATTCATTGATCACCCCGGCCTGCTTCGACAGGCCCCCTTATAATGACCCCGCCAGCATTATTCCGGGATTATCCGGAGTCAAGACAAACCGGGGGGATTGGAGGAGCGGCCGGCCGGGCTATTCGTGACGGAGGTTCTCGGCCGGATCGGCCAGGGCGGCCCTCACGACCCGGGCGCCGACGGCCGCGATGGCCAAGAGGACCAGGACGATCCCGTTCAGGAGGAGCGTGCCCGCGCCGACTGAGGTCCTGTAGGCGAAATCCCGGAGCCACCGGGTCATCAGGATATATGAGACCGGGGCGGAGATGAGAAAGGCGAGGACGACGAGCTTCAGGAAATCGATCGCGAGCAGCCTCGCGACGCCGGCCACCGTGGCCCCGAAGACCTTGCGGACCCCGATCTCCCTGACCCTTAGGGTGACCGAGAAGGAGGCCAGCCCGAACAGCCCCAGGCCGGCGATGAAGACGGTGAGGAGGCTGAAGACGCCGAAGACGCACATCAGCCGCGTTTCCGTGCCGTACTGGCTTTCGAAGTCCTCGTCGAGGAAGAAGGAGGCCATCGCGTATCCCGGGAAGAGATCGGCCCAGACCCTCCGGGCGTGACCCAAGACGGCGTCCGCGTCGGACCCGTCGAGGCGCAGGGCGACGTAGCCGTTGGCGTCCCGGTGCCCGAACATCATGGACTGGATCCGTTCCTGGAGGCCGTGATGGTGATAGTCGGCGACGACCCCGATCACCACCCCCTCGGGTTTCCCCGAGCCGGGCGAGGCGAAACCCTTGCCGAGGGCGGCCTCGGGGGAGCCCCATCCCGCCTCCTTGACGGCGGCCTCGTTGATCACGACGGCGGTCGAGGCGTCGGCCGGCCGGGCGGGATCGAAGGACCTCCCGGCTACGATCTCGAGGCCGAGGACCCGTTCGAAGCCGTAGCCCGCGGGCGCGTACTCCAGACTCAGGCTCCGGCCCTCGGGCCAGCCCTCAGGGAAGGAGATCTGCCCCCGCCAACCGTTCCTCCCGGGGACCGCCCCCAGGGAGGCCGAGGACTCGACGCCGGGATGGGCGGCGAGACGATCGAGAAAGGGGAGGAGCCGGCCCGAGAGCACCTCGGACTTGACCCTCCGGGCATCCAGAACCAGGACCTGTTCGGCGTCGAAGCCGAGATCTCGGGCCCTCATGTAACGAAGCTGCTTGGCGGCGGTCAGCGTGGCCGCGATGAGCAGGCTGGATATGACGAACTGGGTGACGACCAGGATCCGGCGCAAGGCCAGCCCCCGCCCCGAGGACGAGAACCTGCCCCTGAGGATTTCGACGGGACGGAACGAAGACAGGAAAAGTGCCGGATAGAGTCCGGCAAGCAAGGTCACGATGACGACCAGGCCGGCCATCACCAGGCCGATGGCCGGGCTGAAAAGGTCTCCGAGCCCGTAGCTCCGGGCGGCGAGGCCGTTGAAGAGCGGGAGGGCCAGGGCGGCCAGGCCGCAGGCCAGGATGGCGGCCAGGAGGCAGGTCATGAACGACTCGCCCAAGAACTGTCGGACGAGAAGCCTCCGGCTCGAGCCCGCCACCTTGCGGATTCCGACCTCCCGGGCCCGGCCCAGGGACAGGGCCGTGGCCAGGTTGACGAAGTTGGTGCCGGCGATCGCTAGGAGGAAGAGCCCGACGGAGAGGAGGAGAAGGACGTCATCGATGTCGCCCTTGGGACCGAGCCAATTCCCCGCCTCCGAATGGAGGTAGATCCGGGACAGGGGCTCTATCCCCAACCGGTACTCCGAGCCCCACTCCCTGAGATAGTCCCCTCCGTATTTCTGGGGGACGTCCCTGATCTTGGCCGCGAACGCGGCCGGGTCCGTTCCGGGGCGGAGGAGCACGTAGGTCGTGACGTTGAGATCGAGCCAGCCCCTGGCCATCTCCCATTCGTAGTTCTCGGGATCGATGGCCCGGAGGGTCTCGAAGGACAGGAGAAGGTCGAACCGGATATGGGAGCGGGCAGGGACGCGGGCGACGCCGGTGATGCGGCAGGGAGGCAGATCCTCGAGGACGATCGTCTCGCCCAGGGCGGTCCGGCCGCCGAAGAGCTTGGCGGCCTAGGGTTCCGAGAGAACGGCGGAGTAGGGGGCGTCCAGGGCGCCCGCCGGGTTGCCTTGGAGGAGGGGAATGTCGAAAATGTCGAAGAAACGGGCCCCGGCGTAGAGCATCCGCTCATAGAGCCGCTCGTCGCCCCGCTTGACGGCGTAGGTGGGGTAGGTCCGAAGGGAGACGGTCGATTCCACTTCCGGATAGTCGTCCTGGAGGATGCGCGCGTAAGGCCAGCCGACGGTCGATCCGCCTAGCCGAAAGATCCTGTCCCTGTTGGCGTGGAAGCGGTCGAAGGAGGTCTCTTCCCGGATAAAAACGCTGATGAGGAGGCAGGCGGCCAGGCTGAAGGCCAGCCCGCCGACATTGATCAGCGTGAAGGCCTTGCGGCGCCGGAACATGCGGAGAGCCGTAGCCAGGGCATTCTTCAACACGTAGATATATACTCGTATCCGGCCGAAAAGGTTGAGCGTCCGTTTTCGGACGGCGGTTGTCCCGTTTGCGGACTCCGCCATCGGCCTGGAAAGGGGAAAATCAGGGCATCCTTGATAGGCATGCTTCTTGCAGGACGAAGGACTTGAGGAAGGAGTCTAGCCTATGATCTGGCATTATCTGACGACGGCCCTGCGCGTCCTTCGCCGTCACAGGCTTTTTTCCCTGGTCAGCATCGCCGGGCTGGCGCTTGGCCTGGCCTGCTGCCTGGTGGTCATTGTTTTTGTCGAGGAGGAGTCGCGGTTCGACGCCTTCCATCGGGACGTCGATTCCCTGTATCGGGTCGTTCGTCAGATGCCCGACATCCACGGCCCTTCCACCCGGAACCCCC
>DSDX01000205.1 GCA_011048485.1 Candidatus Aminicenantota bacterium
AGGGAATATAATCCCTATCTTCTCGACCAGATGATATCTGTTGTCACGGCTTCGACATTCGTCGCATATTGCCTCTATACGATCTCTGGCGAGACCGTCGAGAAGTTCGGCACGAAGAACCTCATCCTGACCATCCCGTTCGTTCTTTACGGAATTTTTCGCTATCTCTACCTGATCCACCAGAAAGCCGAAGGCGGAACACCCGAGGCCATTGTGATCAAGGACAGACCGCTGCTCCTGGATATTTTCCTTTGGGTGGTCGCAGCCGCCCTCATTCTCCATCTGGGGTGAAGAGATGGGCCGAGCACAGGTCGCTATTCTGAGAACGAAGCCGGAGCGTGTGCTGGACGATTATGCCAGGCTGATGGAGTTGGCCGATTGGAAGGCTTGCCTTCCTCCGGAGCGGGACACGCTCGTGAAGCTCAATCTGTCCTGGACGAAATACTTCCCAGCCTGTTCAAGCCAACCTTGGCAAGTCGAAGGGGTCATCAGAACCCTGATTTCGGCCGGATTCCCTAAAGAACGCCTATTCCCTGTCGAGAATAAGACGGTGGTCACCAACCCAAGGAAAGGCGCGCGGAACAACCGATGGCTGTCGGTGCTCGAGCGATACGGGCTCCCGTTCATCGCCTTGCCCGAGACCGAATGGATCGTCTATAGGTTCGAGAGTCCGCTCCTCAAGCTCAACGATATATTCCCCGATGGGATCGAGATCCCGGCTATGTATGTCGGTAAGAACATCCTGCACCTGCCGACCGTCAAGACGCATGGTCATTCGACGACAACCGGGGCGGTGAAGAACGCTTTTGGCGGATTGTTGAAGGAAGTCAGGCACTACGCTCACAAATATATCCATGAGGTTCTCGTGGACCTGCTTCTGATGCAGAAGGAGATCCACCCCGATATCTTCTGCGTTATGGACGGCACGGTATGCGGCGACGGGGCCGGTCCCCGGACTATGGTGCCACGCATCCACAATCTCATTCTCGCATCCGGCGACTCCGTGGCCATCGACGCGGTGGCGGCCCGCATCATGGGATTCGATCCGATGAGCATCCCCTATATCCGGATGGCCCACGACCGCGGTCTGGGCGTCGGGGATCTTCGAGAGGTCGACATCCTGGGCGACGATATCGCTGATCTCGATTTCGGATTCAGGACGAAACGGAGCCTAGTTATCTGGGGCGATCAGCTGATTCGAAAGGGATGCCTGAGATGGCTGGAGGGACCGTTACTTCATTCACCCCTCGTCTTCTGGGCACCGTTGGCCAGCAATATCTACCACGACCTGATCTGGTATCCGACCGTCGGCAAATCCCGGATCCGAAAATTTTTGAAGACCGAATGGGGAACCCTCTGGAAAACGTACCGGGACCGTCCGGCCTCAACATAAGCCGCGCTACCTAAGCCCGTAGACCTTGTGGAGCTGGACCGAGAGGCGGACGTTCTCGAGCCCGGCCCGGGCGGCGGCTTCGAGCAGTCGCACGGCCTTGGCGAGGCTGCCGCGGGCGTTCGACCGAGGCTGAAGGAAGATGGGGACCGGTCGGGGGAAAAAGGCCCGGGCCGTGCGAATGGCGTCGAGGTCGAGCGAGCCGCAGACGACGAGCTTGGCCTCGCGGGCCGTCCTCCGGAATCCCGGATGGACGGCGTAATCGGGCGGCTTGGGGGAGACCGTGTGCCAGTCCGCGCAGGCGGCCGGGGGGAAGGTTCCGTTCGTCTCGACCTGGACCATGAAGCCGTCGTCGTGAAGGCGGAGGACGAGCGGCCGGACGTTCTGGGCCAGGGGCTCGCCGCCCGTCAGGCAGACCCAGGCCGCAGGATGGTCGCGCCGGAGCCGGCCGACCGTCTCGGCGATCTTGACGACGGGCGTCTCGCGCCCCTCCCCCCAGGCCCGCTTGGTGTCGCAGAACCCGCAGCGGAGATTGCAGCCGGCCAGGCGGACGAAGATCGTCGGCTCACCCTGGCGCAGGCCCTCGCCCTGGACCGAGGCGAAGATCTCAATCGTCTTCAGCGTAAGTGGCCGACGCGTCATCGGATTCCCAGACCGTCACGGACTCGACCGGGTATTTCTTCTTGAGCTCGCCGTAGAGGTGGCGGGCCAGGTTCTCGGCCGAGGGATTGAACGGGAAGGCCTCGTTGAGGAGGGTGTGGTCGGGAAGGACCGAGGCCAGGGCCGCCTTGATCTCGGTGAAGTCGTAGCCGATGCCCGTCCTGTCGAGAGCGGTGACGGCGACGGCGACCTCGACCTGGAAGGTGTGGCCGTGGACCTTCTCGCACTTGCCTTGGTATTCCCGGAGATAATGGGCGGCCGAGAACTTGTCCCGGACCCGGAGTGTCCAGCTCATGGGCGTCCTTCCTTTCGCAGGCGGGCGATGAGAGGGTCTTCGAGGCCGACGGTCTTCCAGGCCCGGGCGCGGAGGCGGCAGGCCGAACAGGCCCCGCAGGGGCGCTCGGCCCCGGCGTAGCACGAGACCGCGTGAGCGTAGTCGGCCCCGAGGCCGAGGCCCAACCGGATGATGTCCGGCTTGCCGAGCCCGATGAGCGGCGCGACGATCCGGGGCGGCGGCCCGCCGAAGGCGGCCTTCGTGCCCGCGCGCACGGCCTTCTCCATGGCCCGGACGAACGCGTTCGTCGTGTCGGGGTAGTCGGGCGAATCGGCGACATGGAAGCCGCAGACGAGGTCGCGGAGCCCGCGCGTCTCGGCCCAGGCCGCGGCCAAGGCCAGGAAGATCCCGTTGCGGAACGGGACGTAGGTCGAGGGCGGCCCCCAGCCCGGCGAGGTCGGGCGCAGCGAGCGGGGGAGGGGGACGGCCGGGTCGGTCAGGGCGGACCCGCCGATGGGCCGGAGGTCGACCTTCAGCACCCGGTGAGGGACGCCCAGACGGCGCGCGGTCTTGCGGGCGAGGGCGATTTCGACCCGGTGCCGCTGGCCGTAGTCGAAGGTCAGGGCGTTGACCCGGTCATAGCGGTCGAGGGCCCAAGCGAGCGCCGTCGTCGAATCGAGCCCGCCCGAGAAAAGCACCACGCACGACGTCACGCCTCTCGCCCTCCGCGAAGATGATAAAGGACGCCCGGGAGAATAGCAAGGAACGGGCCGGGCCCGGCGGGACGTTTGACAGGGTCCGGGCCGGATGGTATATCTTGGGTCCCCGCAATGAGCGAGAAGACCATCGAAGAAGGCGTGGCCGGCGTCCTGCGGACCTACGAGCTCCTCGACCGCGTCCGCACGCGCCAGGACCTCGTCATCCGCGACGACCAGTTCGATCTTACGGCCCTGCTCGACGCGGCCAGGTACGCGGCCCGCCGGCGGATCCGGCTGAGCCTCCTCGACACGGGACGGTTCGGCCTCGATGAGGTCGAGTCCCTGGCCCGGGCCGGAGCCCGGGTCATGACCTCGGACGAGGCCAGGCCGCGGCCCGACGAGTGGGAGCTCCTCCAGGAAGCCTGCCGGGGGGCCGGGACCCACCTGTCGGTCTTCTGGGGCGGCCCGCTCCCGGGGGCCGAGGCGGAGTCGGATTTCTCGCTCCAGGCCCTCGACGACCTGCTCGCGTCGGGCGTCGACTTCCACATCTCGAACCGCGCGCACGCCCGCGACGCCGCGTCCCTGGCCGGCCGCGCCGCGGCGGCGAGAAAGGGACGGGCCTACTTCGTTATCTACCATGTCGGGCCGCTGGCGGCCGAGCTCGGCAGCCCGGTCGAACGGCGCGCCTGGCTCCATATCGCCGACGGCTCGATCGAGGACGAGGCCGGCGCCGCCTTGGCCGTCGAGCTCGCCCGGACCGCCGCGAAGGCGGGCTCGAGGGCCGTCGTCCATGTCGAGCGCGGCCTCCCTCTCGAGCTCCTCGAGGGGCTTTGGGCGGCCGGGGCCGCGCTGCTCTTCACGACCCCGCCGAGCGACGACGGCTCACTCCTCCGCCCCGTCGAGCGCAAGGCGGCCCGGCGCAAGCTGCCGCATCGCGCCTACAGGATGTCCACGGCCTTCCTGCCGTGAACTTCTTCTCAAAGGTTCGTCACCCTTTGAAAAAAAATCCGATTCCGCTACAATAGCGCTCTTATGAACGCGCACGACCTCGGACGAACGCTGCCGCTGTGGAGCGTCATCCCCTTCGCGGGGCTCCTTCTGTCCATCGCCATCATCCCCCTTAAGGCTCCGCATTGGTGGGAGGACCACAAGAACAAGGGGCTGGTCGCCTTCCTCTGGGCCTTGCCCGTCGCGGTCTATTTCCTTTTCCACCTGCCCCACGAGCTCGTCCTGTCGCTCAAGGACTACTCCTCGTTCCTGCTGCTGCTAACAGCGCTGTTCATCGTCAGCGGGGGCATCGTCCTCAAGGGCGACCTCAAGGCGACGCCCGAGGTCAACACGCTGTTCCTGCTCGTCGGGGCCGTCCTGGCCAACTTCATCGGCACGACCGGCGCGAGCATGCTCCTCATCCGCCCGATGCTCATGACGAACTCGGAGCGGCGGAACACGAAACACGTCCCGATCTTCTTCATCTTCGTCGTCTCGAACATCGGCGGCCTGCTGACGCCGCTCGGCGACCCGCCGCTGTTCATGGGCTTCATCAAGGGGGTGCCTTTCTTCTGGACCCTGCGCCTCTTCCCGCTCTGGCTGGTCATGGTCGGCGGCGTCCTGCTGATGTTCTACCTCTACGACAGCATCCAGTACCGCAATGAGGAGTGCCGGGACCTCATCCGCGACCGGCGCCGCGTCGTGCCCCTGCACATGACGGGCACGATCAACTTTCTTTGGGTCGCGGGGATCATCGCCGGCATCTTCCTGCCCTTCCCCCGGCGGGAGGGCATGCTGATCCTCATGTGCATTCTGTCCCTTCTGACGACTAAAAGAGAGTGCCGTGTCGACAACAGGTTCACCTACAACCCGATCCTCGAGGTGGCCATCCTCTTCGCGGGGATCTTCGTGGCCATGATCCCGGCCCTGCTCATTCTCAACGCCCGGGGCGCGGAGATCGGCATCGCCCGTCCCTGGCAGTTCTTCTGGACGACCGGATTCCTGTCCTCCTTCCTCGACAACACGCCGACCTACCTGGCCTTCTTCTCCACGGCCCAGGGCCTCGGGCTCAACGGCGACGTCCTGGGCATCCCGGGGGTCTTCCTGAAAGCCATCAGCGCCGGGGCCGTCTTCATGGGCGCGAACTCCTACATCGGCAACGGCCCGAACTTCATGGTCAAGGTCATCGCCGAGGAATACAAGATGAAGATGCCCTCGTTCTTCGGCTACATGATCTACTCCTTCGCCCTGCTCATCCCCCTCTATCTCGTCGTGAGCTTCATTTTCTTCAGGTAAAAAGCGCCCGGACCCCAGCTATGAACACCCTGTTCGGCCCCCTTCTGGACGCGCGCCCCGCGTGGCTCGGTTCCAGCCGGCGGTCACCTGTGGATGATTTTGCGGCCTTTCGCCTTTTGCCACAACATGTCGTGGTGTTCGGAGGCCGTTCTACAAAAAAAAGTGGTCGGAGCCCCAAAAAGACTTGACAATTGGTTAGAATGCTCTATATATGAAATAAAAAAGTGAACAGAGGAACCGAGAGATGAAAATCGCTTTGGTCTATAGCTCGAAAGCGGGCATGGAAGCGGCGCTTCTGGACCGGCCCGCCGAGCCCAACGTCGAGGAGGAAGAGCCTCCACTTCCCGCCGACATGCTCGCCGAATGCGATTCGGACGAGACCATCGAAGCGGTCGGGAAGGTTCTCCAGGAACGACACCAGGTCGTCTTCATCGAATCCGACGCCAAGGCCTACGGCCGGCTCAAGCGCCAGCGGCCGCACCTCGTCTTCAACATCTCCGAACGCGTCATCGGCCCGAACCGCGAATCGCACATCCCGACCGTCTGCGAGATGCTGGACATCCCCTTCACGGGTTCCGACCCGCTGACGCTCGGCCTCTGCCTCGACAAGTCGCGGGCCAAGGAGGTCCTGTCGTACCACAGGATCCCCAATCCCGCTTTCTGGATCGTCGAGTCGGCCTCGGACATCCCGTCCGGCATTCGGCTGCCGGCCATCGTCAAGCCCCTCACCGAGGGTTCGAGCAAGGGCATCAAGGACAACTCCCTCGTCCGGAGCCTGGGCGAGCTCTACGACCGGGTCGAGGAGGTCGTGACCGTCTACAGGCAGCCGGCCATCGTCGAGCGTTTCCTGGGCGGCCGCGAGTTCACGGTCGGCGTCCTGGGGAACGCCCCGGACTACGAGATCCTGCCGATCGTCGAGATCGACCACGGCGAGCTCCCTTCCGGCGCCGCCCCGATCTATTCCTACGAGGCCAAGTGGCTCTGGGACACGAGGGACAAGCCTCTCGACATCTTCAAGTGCCCGGCCGACATCCCCGGCGTCCTGAGGGACAAGATCGAGAACGTCGTCACCCGGACCTGCCGCGTCCTGCGTATCAGGGACTGGTGCCGGATCGACGTCCGGCTCGACGACAAGGGCGAGCCCAACATCCTCGAGGTCAATCCCCTGCCGGGAATCCTGCCCCGCCCCGAGGACAATTCCTGCCTGCCCAAGGCGGCCAGGACCGCCGGGTATTCCTATTCGGACCTGATCCACAGGGTCGTCGAGGAGGCCTGCAAGCGCCATGGCCTCCGTCCAACGCGCATCCGGCCTGCGTCGAGCGATCGGCCGGCGGTCCTCGCGGATCGCGCATGAGTTCGTCCCCCGACATCGCCATCGTCTACAACGCCTTCGAGCCGAGGCCGACGGCGTCGGGCGAGCGTCTGTCCGAGGAGTCCGTCGCCGACATGGCCCGGCAGGCCCACGACGCGGTGCGCTCGCTCGGGATCGGGGCCACCCTCGTCCCCCTCCAGAGGAGCCTGCTCCATTTCCTGGGCCGGGTCCGGGAGGTCAATCCCGCGGCCCTCATCAATCTGTGCGAGGGCTACTATGGGCGGCCCCAGTGGGAGTCCAACGTGGCCGGGATCTTCGAGCTGCTGGGCCTGGCCTTCACCGGCAACGCGGCCAAGACCCTGGCCATCTGTCAGGACAAGTTCAGGTCCAAGGCCGTGCTGCGGGCGGCCGGGCTGCCGACCGCGCCGGCGCAGCTCATGTTCGACGGGACGGAGCCCCTCGAGCTCCCCTTCCCGCTCATCGTCAAGCCCAACGCCGAGGACGCCAGCCTGGGCATCTACCCCGATTCGGTCGTGCGCGACGAAGCGTCGCTCCGGGAGCGGGCCCGGCGCTGCCTCGAGGGCTACGGGCCGCCCGTCCTCGTCGAGGCCTTCGTCGACGGCCGGGAGTTCAACGTCTCGGTCATGGAGAACGGCGGGGTGACGCCGCTGCCGGTCTCGGAGATCGATTTTTCGGCCATGCCCAAGGACATGCCCCGCATCCTGGGCTACGAGGCCAAGTGGTTCGAGGACCATCCGCTCTACCAGAAGACCCCGCCGGTGTGCCCGGCGCCGATCGGCGACGGGCTCCGGGCCGAGCTCCAGGGACTGGCCGCGGCGGCCTTCCGGACCTTGGGCTGCCGGGACTACGCCCGGGTCGACCTGCGCACGGACGCCAAGGGCCGCCCCTTCATCCTGGAGGTCAACCCGAATCCCGACATCAGCGAGAACGCGGGCTTCGCGAGGGCGCTCACGGCCGCCGGGATCGCCTACCCCGAGTTCTGGGGCCTGATGGTCGACAACGCCCTCGGGAGAAGGACCGCCGATGATCAGGCGGATGGAAGCGAAAGATAAGCAAGCCGTGCTCGGGCTCATCCGGGCCACGGATTTCTTCACGGCGGCCGAGATCGACGTCGCCGAGGAGCTCATCGACGTCTATCTGGGCGGCCCGGACCAGAAAGACTACGACGTCGTCGTCGTCGCGGACGAGCGGGGCGGGCCCGCGGGCTACATGACCTGGGGCCCGACGCCGCTGACCGAGGACGCCTATGACCTGTATTGGATGGCCGTCGCGCCGTCGGAGCAGGGAAAGGGGCGCGGCAGGGAGCTCGTCCGCTGGCTCGAGGACGAGGTCCGCCGCCGCGACGGGCGGATGATCATCATCGAGACGTCGTCGCAGCCGAAGTATCGCGGCACGCGGCAGTTCTATGTCGGTCTCGGTTATCGAGAGGTCGCCCGGGTCCCGGATTTCTACCGGGCCGGCGACGATCGCGTCATCTACGCGAAGTCTTTCCGTTAGGAGTTGGAGGACATGGACGATTGGCAACGCTTGCTCCGGGGCGCTCTCAGGAAACCGGAAGAGATCGCCCGAACGTTCGGTCTGGACATCGAGGAGGTCCGCCGGATCGCCAAGGTGTTCAAGATCCAGATCACGCCGTACTACGCCGGCTTGATCAAGGAGCGGGGGGACGCCATGTGGCGGCAGATGGTCCCCGATCCGGCCGAGCTGCGGGCCGACACGGGGGTGGCCGATCCCCTCGAAGAGGACGAGGATTCGCCCGTGCCGAGCATCGTCCACCGCTACCCCGACCGCTGCCTGTTCCTGGTCTCGCACAGCTGCGCCTCGTACTGCCGGTTCTGCACCCGCAAGAGGATGGTCGGCGACCCGTCGAAGATCCACCCGCGCTACATCGAGGACGGCGTCGAGTACATCCGCAGTCATACCGAGATCCGGGACGTCCTCCTGTCGGGAGGGGACCCGTTCATGCTCGGCGACCGCCGGCTCGAGGCCGTCATCAAGGCCGTGCGGGCCATCCCCCACGTCGAGATCATCCGCATCGGCACGCGCGTGCCCTGCGTCCTGCCCCAGCGGGTCACGGACAAGCTCGCGGCCATGCTCAAGAAATACCACCCGCTCTACGTCAACGTGCACTTCAACCACCCGGACGAGATCACGCCGGAAGCGGCCCGGGCCCTGAACCTGCTGGCCGACGCCGGCATCCCGCTCGGGAACCAGGCCGTCCTGCTCAAGGGCGTCAACGACGATCCGCTGGTCATGCGCCGGCTCATGCAGAAGCTCCTGGCCGTGAGGGTCAAGCCCTACTACCTCTATCAGGCCGACTACGTCTCGGGGACGGAACACCTGAGGACGACCGTCGAGAAGGGCCTCGAGATCATGGAGGCCCTGCGCGGCTGGACGTCGGGCTTGGCCGTGCCCTACTACTGCATCGACGCGCCCGGAGGAGGCGGCAAGATCCCGGTCCTGCCGAAGTACCTGCAGTCGATCACCGAGGAGGAGGTCGTGCTGCGGAACTACGCCGGGGAGCTGTTCGTCTACCCCCAGGTCAAGCCCAAGCCGAAGCGCCGGCCCCGGCCTTCGAGCCCGGCCTGCTACGCTTTCGACGGCGCCCCGCCTCTGCCTTAGGAAAGGGTCAGATCTACTTTTTTCGAAAAAAAGTAGATCTGACCCTTTCTTATCGGCAGGTGGAGAGGTAGGCGCTGAGGCCGACGTCCCTGACCAAGTCCAACGCCTCGGCCCGGCCGACGCCGCGCTTCAGTTTCAGCGACTCGAGGATACGGATAATGGAGAAGGCGACTTCGGCGGTTTGCCCCGTCTCAGCCTGGCGTCCCCTGAGATAGTCGATCGCGTCATACAGGACCGCGTTGGCTTCGCCGTAGGTGACGGGCTCTCGGGCGCCATGGGCCGCGACCCACGCGGGCATGCCCAAGACGTCGTTGACATGGGACTGGATGAGGAAGGTGGCCCGGCCGATGAGCTTGAGGTTGCTCGGGCTGACGTTCGTCATCGTGTTCCCGACGACCTTGCCCAGCTTGGCCATGACCGCCGTCGAGTGGGCGTTGAGCAGCATCTTGGCCGCCATCTGCTGCCGGATGCCGAAGGCCTCGCTGCGGCTCCCCACCGACACGGGCACGACCACCAGCCGCCCGGCCGCTCCGGCCCAGCGCCGGCGGACCCGTTCGGCGAGGCCCGGGAAGTCCCTCGAGGGCCGGTCGGTCACGACGACAACGCCGGCGTCGGCGCCCCTTTCCGCGGCCAGCCGCAGGACCTTCGCGAACGACGTCCCCTCCGCGGCGAACGAGCTCTCCTCCGGCGTCAGGGCGACCATGACCAGCAGATCGCCCTTCCCCGGCGCCCGGCCGGCCATGTTCGCCTTGGACAGCGAGAAGTCGTAGAGCTTGGCCTGGTCGTCACCCGCGCTCTTGAGGCTCTCGAGCGCCGCCCGCCGCAGGTACGGGTCTTCGACCTCCGTCTCGAACGCCCCCTTGTACATCGCTGCGTCCAGGCCCCGGAAGTCCCGGCCCAGGAAGGCCCGCCAGGCTTCGTCCGGCGTCGCGGCGTCGGTCCACACTTGGATCCAGCATTTCCTTGCCGGTTCCTTGACCGTGTCCAGAGGAAAGAGCCGGAAGGTCGGGCTCCGCTCGGTGCTGTCAATGAAGACCGTGATCAGGCCCTTTTCGGCGTAGTAGGTCGAGAAACGGCCGCCCGCGTAGGCCTGGGCCTCGATATCCGTGAGGGCGGCCAGCCCCGGCAGGGCCGCCCGGACGCCGCCCAGCGCGTCCTCGAAACCGCGGAGCCTTGACGCGACCCCGCCGGCCGCGCCCCGCCGCGCGCCGCCCGCCTCGAAACCGAGCCTCTCCATGTCCCGCCGCCCCAGCGCCGCCGCAAGGACGCGCTCGACCGCCGTCTCGACGACGGCCGCGACCACGTAGGTCTCGATGGTCGTCGCCTGCATCCGGGTCGATCCGGTGATGGCCTGCGGCCCCGTCGTCAGGTTGATCTTGGTGATGCCCGGCTCGGTCAGCACGCTTCGGCTGCGCTCGAACGGCAGCAGGCGCTCGTCCGGATTGTTATAGACGAAGTAGAGGCTCTCGCGGCTCTCCGCCGGATCGTAGTCCGGACTCCGCTTCCAGTCGCCCAATGCGGCCAGAATGGTGCCGATGACGGACGACGTCTCCCCGCCCTCGGTGACGCAGATGACGACGTCGCCCTTGGCGATGCCCCGGTCCCGGAGCTGCAGCCGCCCGATGAGCGGGAGG
>DSDX01000108.1 GCA_011048485.1 Candidatus Aminicenantota bacterium
AGCGCCTCGGCGGCGACGGCGGTCTTCCTCAAGATCGCCCCCGACAACGCGCTGGCGAGGGGCCTCGGCGGCGCGCTGGAGAGGGCCGGCTTCCGCGTCGACGACTGGGCCGTCGGCATCCTGCTCATCGTGACCGTCACGACATCGGTCTGGGTCGCGGTGACGCTCCTGACCCGGCCCGACGACCCAGGAAAGCTCTTGGCCTTCTATCGCAAGGTCCGCCCGGGCGGCTTCTGGGGTCCCATCGCCCGGCTGAACGGCCGGGCCTATCCGCTGCGGGCGGCGCCCTTCGCCGGCTGGGCGCTCGCGGTCGTCATGGTCCTGTTCCTGCTCCTGGGGTTGGGCCGTATCATCTTCATGGACTGGGGGGCCGGCGCGGCCTATCTCGCCGTGGGGGCCCTCGCGGCCCTGCTACTTGCCAGGATCGTCGCCAAGATCGATTGGGAAGGAGAACCATGAAAAGAACCGGGACGTTTTTGACTTTCGGAGCTGCTCTAGGCTGCCTCTGCTTCGTCTTCTCGGGCTGCGGGAAGGAGCCGGCCGGGACGGCCGCGGGAGCCGGGGCCGAGGCCGGCCCGGCCGCGGCCGGCCCCTTGTTCGGGTATCCGGCCGCCGGCGAGCCCTGGTACCACGTCAGGTGCGCTCTCGAGCTCGAGTCCGTCCCCGGCGGGCCGGCCGGCGCGGACTGGACCGTCGACCGTGTCCTGGTGGACGGGGCGCGCGTCCGGGATTTCCTCGTCTTCCAAGACGGTCGGGAGGTCGACAAGCACGCCGTGAAGGCCGCGCGAGGCAAGATCGCCCTGGAGGTCAAGGCCCGCCATGTGTGGCGGCCGGGGGCCCCGGTCGAGATGAAGGTCGACCTTGTCGAGCCGGAATCGGGGGACATCCAGGTCCTCGCGGCCTCGGGCACGGCCCCCTCGGGCAAGGGCTATTGGGACCCGGCCTGGAAGAACTATCTCTCGCTCGTTCTCTCGGAAGAGCACGGCTACGAGCGGCGTTCCTACCCCGTCCACGCCACGGTCGGGGTCCTGGCCGACTATCTCGGATCGCCGGACGAGGTCCGGGTGGTGAGGGCCGAGAAGGCGGGCCCCGACGTCCTCTACCGCGAGGTCCCGAGCCAGGTCTACGACGTCGTCACTTGGCGCGACCCGGACTTGCTGACGGCCGAGGAGAGCGACGCCGTGACCGGCGAAAAGGTCGTCCGCTACCACCCGACGACGACTTTCAGCGTCGCGTTCCTGGCCGATGTCGGGGCGCGCGAGAAGGCGACCTATCTCGTCTTCTACAACAATCCGGGGGCCTTGAAGCCCGCCTACGCGACCGACCTCACGGTGACCAAGGGCCAGGGACTTGGCCGGACGGTCGAGAACGACTTCTACAGGATCGTCCTCCACGAAACGAGCGGGGTCGTCCACGAGATCGTCGAGAAGACGACCGGGATCACGCTCGAGCACAAGCTCGAGACGAACGGCGCCATCCACTGGAACCCGGACCTCTACGCGCCGCCGCATGCCTGGTATCACAGCTCCGACTGGACCGACCCCGAGGCGCGGGAGACGGCCGGGCCCGTCTTCTACGCGGTCAACCTCGAGGGCCGCCTGCCCCAGCCGGAGGCCGTCGACATCGGCCTGCGCTACCGCTTCTACGCCGGCTCGCCGGTGGTCATGGTCGAGTCGATCATGACGGTCGGCCGGGACGTGTTCGTCAAGGCGGTGCGCAACGCCGAGGTCGTCTTCAACCACGAGGTCTTCACCAAGGCGGCCTTCAAGCGGGACGGCCGCACCGAGGTCCTCGACTTCGCCGCCTCGAGGATGCACCCCGACCACGCGGCCGTCCTCAGGCCGGACACGCCTTGGGTGACGTTCTTCGACGAGGGCCGGGGGGTGGGCTTCGCCACCCTGTTCCTCGACCAGGCCACGCCGAACCTCCGCGGCGGGCAGGCCTCGCTGCAGCAGCCGTACATCTACATCCAGCACGGCCTGTGGTTCTACGTCTCGCGCGGGTTCGTCTACTCGTTCGGGTCCAACAACCAGACTCGCATGCTGCCGGTCGCGGCCGGGAGCGTCTATTACGACCGCAGCGCCTGGATCGCCTATCCCGTCCCCAAGCGAGAAGGACTCGGGGACTATCTCGACGGGCGGTCCAACGCGCTGAAGTGGCCGCTCGACGTCCGGGAGGACATCGAGACCTACGCCGAGAGCCCCGAGGGCTGGCTCGTGCCGATCCTGACCGAGCCGTTCGAGGAGGGCGTCCGGGACGCCAGGGGTGGGAAGGAGAGGAGGAAATGACGGCCAAGACGAGGACGATCGAAGCCATCATCGAGACCTGGCAGCCGCGCGTCCGCCGCGACCGGCGGAACACGAGGCGGGAGTACGAGGCCCGCTGGGCCAAGGTCCGGGCGGCCATGAGGAGGAAGGGTTACGATCTGGCCTGCGCCTGCGGCAGCGAGCTCGACCGCTCGGACGTGGCCTGGCTGGCCGGCGTCTACAACCGTCTGCCGCTCGCCGTCCAGGAGTTCGCGGGCGGCGACCTCGTCGACGTGCCGCCGCAACTCCTCAATCCCTACTTCAAAAAATGGGGACGGGGCTGACTCCCGACGGCCTCATTGATTTGACATGGGGCGGCCGAACGGCTCTAATTGAGGGGAGGCCAATATGCGTCGTTCCCCCGCTTTGACTCCCCGTCGACTGGCGGCGTTGGTCTCGATCCTGGCCGCCGCGGCCCTCGCGCTCGCGGCCCCGATGCCCGTCCCGGCCCGGCAGGACGAGCAGGTCGTCACGGCCAAGGGCCTCATCTCCCGTTCGGCCGTGCGTCCGGGCGAGACCTTCCGGGCCGCCCTCGTTCTTGAGATCCGCTCCGGCTATCACATCAACGACAGTGCCCCCCTCGACGAGTTCATGATCCCGACCGCGCTCGCGTTCGTCGAAAGCCCGGACTTCGAGATCGTCGAGGTCGCGTACCCCAAGGGTCGAAGGGCCCGCTTTTCCTATTCCGAGGCCGACCTCCCTATCTATGACGGCGAGGTCGTGATCGGGGCTCTCGTCAAGGCCAAGGACGGCCTCGCCCCGGGGACCCGGTCCCTCCGAGGGACGTTGACCTACCAGGCCTGCGATGACGAGATGTGCCTTCCTCCGAATGAGCTCGCTTTCGAGATCGCCGTGCCCGTGACGACGACCGGCGACGGCGCCGACCTCCACCCCGAGGTCTTTGCCCAGCTTAGCTTCGCCTCACTCGGGAAATAGGCGCTCGGCCCATCACCGGAGGCAATCGGATCCGGACCCGGTTTGTTCCTTCCCCCATGTCCCATCGTGACTGGGGGGCGGCCGTCCCGCCTCCTTCCCGCAATCGGCCCGGCGGCTAGGAGCTGACGGAAGCCTGGGCCCTGATGAGGTCGTGCAGGGTGATGATGCCCCGGATGTCCCCGCTTTCCCGGCCGACCACGATGAGGACGTTGACGGGGGACTGGATGAATTTATCGCCGACCTCCCGGACGGTCTGATCGGGGAAACAGGTCGCCGCGTTCCGGATCTCGGGCGCGTCCTGGCGCGGCAGGGCCTCGAGGATCTGCTGGCGGGTCAGGACGCCCGCGAGACGCCCCTCGAGCTCGACCGGAAAGTAGTTGTACGGGTACTTGTCGACGACGCCCTGCAGGGAGGCCAAGTCGAGGCTGCGGACGACCACAGGCCGGGGGTTGGCGATCGCCGAGACCTCCAGCCCCTGCCAGCTCTGGAGGTCGAGGGGCGGATGGATCTTGTGGAGCTCGTGGCCGTCCTGGACGAGGACGGCGTCGTAGAAATTGAGCCGTCCGGAGAGTCGCGAGACCGTCCGGCTGATGATCAGCCCGATCATGAGCGCCGGAACGAGGGCGAACTGGTGGGTCATCTCGAAGACGATCAACAGCGACGTGAGGGGCGCCCCGACGATCGTGCCCAGGCAGGCGCTCATGCCGACGGCGGACAGGACGATGTGGTCGGCCGGCGTCAGAGGCATCCAGATGCCGGCCAGCCCTCCGAGGAAATAGCCGGTCATGCCGCCGATGAAGAGCGACGGCGCGAAGATGCCGCCGCAGCCCCCGAACCCGTAGCTGGCGATGGTCGCCGCCAGCTTGGCCAGGACCATGAGGCCGGCGATCTGCCACGGGAAATCGTTGTTCAACGCCCGGCTCAGATCATTGTAGCCCAGGCCGAAGACGCCGATCCGGCCGGCCGCGAGGAACAGCGTCACGCCCAGGGCCCAGGTGACAAGGCCGCCGAGGGCCGGCCTGACCCAGGCCGGGACGGCGCTCAGCCGCCTGGACCAAGCCCTCAGCAGCAGGGTCGCTTTTTGGAAGGCGACCCCGGCCAAGGAGGCGATTGCGGCCACGAGCGGGACAACGGCGTAATGGAGCCAGCTGATCTTCTCGATGGCCGGCAGGGCGAAGGCTGGCTGGCGGCCGAGGATAGCGAAGACGGCGAAGGCGCCCAGGACCGAGGCCAGAACGACCCGTCCCAGGTAGCGGCTGTTGAGGTCGCCCAGGATCTCCTCGATGGCGAAGGTGATAGCGGCCATGGGCGTGTTAAAGGCCGCGGCCAGCCCGGCCGACGATCCCATCAGCGTGGGCGCCCGGCGCCCCCGGCGCGGGCTGCCCATGAGACCGGCCAAGTTCGACGCCACCCCCGCGCCGATGTAGACCGAAGGCCCCTCGCGGCCGAGGCTGGCCCCGCCGCCGATGCTGAGCGTGCCGGCGACGAACTTGATCAGCGTCGTCCGGAACGGCAGATAGCCGAGCTCCTTCCAGTAGGCCGATTTCACCTCCGGGATGCCGCTGCCGGCCGCGTCCGGGCTGAGCTTGTTCAGAAGGAACCCGACCAGCAGCGACGTGGACACGATCGTGGCCAAGCTGGCCAGGGCGAAGAACGTCTTCGAGCGCGCGGCGAACCGGACGTAGGTCAGGTCGAAGAGGGTGTTCGTCATGAACAGGAACAGCACCGCCGACAGGCCGGCCGACAGCCCGAGGACGGCCGTTTGGATGACCTGGCTGACGTTGTCGGGCAGCTTCTGCAGCTTGCGGACGACGATGTTGTCGGTCGAGAAGGCTTTCACGTCACCGCCCATTCTAGTCCATCGACGGATCGAAGGAAAACCCTTTTTCGGGTTTGGACGATCGCTCCGTTTGGGTTAGAATGGGACAAGGTTCGTTTCATACCCGCCACGGGAGGCCCTCATGACCGGACATCGGCTCGCCGCGATCCCCCTTCTGGTCATCACCTCTCTCGCGCCCGCCCTCCGCGCCCAGGCCCCTGGGAAGGACCGGGCCGGGGAGATCGTCAAGCGCGTTGACGAGCTCTACCGGAGCCGGACGAGCCGGGCCCTGGTCGAGATGGAGGTCGTCACGCCCAACTGGCGGCGGACGCTGCGGATGAGGATCTGGAGCCGGGGCATGGAGGACACCTTCATCCGCATCCTCGAGCCCAAGAAGGAGGAGGGGTTCGCCACCCTCCGCATCGGCAACGAGATGTGGAACTATCTTCCCAAGACCGGAAAGGTCCTCAAGGTCCCCCCGTCCATGATGATGAGCTCCTGGATGGGGTCGGACCTCACCAACGACGACCTGGTCAAGGAGTTCACCTTCATCGAATCCTATCGTTTCGAGATGACGACGCCCGCGTCGCCCGAGCCCGGGCTCGCCTATGTCAAGTGCGTTCCCAAGGAAGGGCTGCCCATCGTCTGGGGCTCGGTCGTCCTGGCCATCCGGGAGGACGGGCTGCTGCCCGTCTGGGAGAGATTCTACGATGAGAAGGGCCGCCTGGCCCGGAGCATCGTGTTCGAGGACGTCCGGACGTTCGGGGACCGCACCATCCCCTCGACCATGGAGCTCGTCCCGGCGGCCAAGGAAGGCCACAAGACGGTGCTCCGCTACCTTGAGGCCGAGTTCGATGTCCAGCTGCCGTCCGACATCTTCACCCTCCGCAACCTCCGGGGAGGCCGCTGAGGATGTTCCTCCTTCGGATGGCCTTCCGGAACATCTTCCGGCAGAAGCGCCGGACGATCATCACGGGCTCGAGCATCGTCGGCGGCTTCGCCTTGGCCGTCATTTTCATCGGCTGGGCGGACGGCAGCTACAACGGCATCATCGACCAGTTCACCCGGACACGGCTGGGCCACATCCAGATCCATGAGAGGGCCTACCTCGACCGGCCGTCCCTTTATAGGACCGTGGACGATCCGGCGGCGGTCGGGGCGGTGCTAGACGGGATGGGAGAGGTCGAATCCTGGGCGCCCCGGGTCTACGCGGCCGGATTGGCGGGTTTCGGCGACAAGAGCGCGGGGGCCCGGATCGTCGGCATCGATCCGCGGCGCGAATCCCGGACGACCCGGTTCGACCGGACGATCGTCGAGGGCCGGGCCCTGGGCGGCCCGGAGGCCCGCGAGGCCGTCCTGGGACGGGGGCTGGCCGAGATCCTCGGGGCCGATCTCGGGGACGAAATCGTGCTCCTATCCCAGGGCGCCGACGGGTCCATCGCCGAGGACTTGTTCACCCTGGTCGGGGTGGCCTCGAGCGGCGACGACATGACCGACCGGACGACCTGCTACCTTCCCCTGGCGACGGCCCAGGAGTATTTCGTCCTCGGGGACAAGGTCCACGAGATCGCGATCGTCGTCACCCGTCTCAGCCGCGTCCGGGACCTCAGCGAGGACATCGCCGCCGAGCTCGCGGACCCGGACCTGTCGGTCGCGCCGTGGCAGGTGTTCGCCAAATCTTTCTACGACGCCATGCAGGCCGACAAGGCGGGGATGTGGGTCATCCTGGTCGTCGTCGTTATCATCGTCGCCGTCGGGGTCCTGAACACCGTCCTCATGGCCGTGCTGGAAAGGCGCCGCGAATACGGGCTCCTCAAGGCCATCGGGACCAGGGCCGGCCGGATCGTGCGGCTGGTCGTCCTCGAGGTCCTCATCCTCTCCGCCGCCGCGATGGTCCTGGGGGCCGGGATCGGCCTGGGCGTCAACGCCGTCCTGGCCGGGCACGGGATCAGCCTGGGATCCGAGTTCACCTACGGCGGCATGGTCTTCGACACCATGAGGTCCGAGATCAACCTGCGGAGCTTCGCCATTCCCGCCGTGACGGTCTTCGTCGCGGCCGTCTTGGTCAGCCTGTTCCCGGCCTTGAAGGCGTCGCGGACGGAGCCCGCCCAGACCATGCGGATGCACTAGAGGGACCCGATGACGTTGATGCTGAGACTCGCCTGGCGCAACCTCTTCCGGAACAAGCGCCGGACCCTCATCGCCGGGACGGCCATCGCGATCGGATTGGCCGCCCTGATCTTCACGGACGCCCTCATCCGGGGCATGAAGAGCCAGATGATCGCCTCGGCCACCGCCGCCTTCATAGGAGAAGGCCAGATCCATCGCCGGGGCTTCCGTCTCACCCAGGAAGTCGACCTGACGATCGAGGACCCCGCTTCGGTCATGGCCAAGCTCGAACAGGAAGACGCCGTCGGGGCTTTCGCGCCGAGGACCTTGAGCTTCGGCATGGTCACGTCCCCGGCCAACGTGCGCTCGGCGATGGTCGTCGGGATCGACCCCGGGAACGAGCCCAGCCTGTCGAGGGTGGACGACTGCGTCCGGGAGGGGGACTTCTTCGAGGGCTCGAACGAACGGGACCTCGTCATCGGCAGCGGTCTGGCCGACCTCCTCGAGGTCGGGCTGGGCGACCGCGTCGTCATCACCGTGTCCCAGGCCGGGACCGGCGACCTGTCCCAGGACATGTTCCGCGTCTCCGGCGTCTACAGCTACGGGGTCAAGGAGATGGACGAGGGGTTCGCCTTCGTCCGCCTGGCCAAGGCCCAGGACATGCTAGGGATCGGCGCGAACATCCATCAGATCGCCCTCAAGTTCGAGGACATCGATTTCGCGACGAGGGAGGGGAACCCGTTCTGGGAAGCCTATTCCGCCGGCGGCAACGAGGCCGTCAGCTGGGCGGTCCTCCTGCCCCAGCTGGAAGGGATCCTCGGGCTGGTCTGGATCTCCCTGGCCTTCATGGCCGTGATCCTCTTCGGGATCGTGGCCTTCGGGATCATCAACACCCTGTTCATGTCGCTCTACGAGCGGATGTTCGAGTTCGGCGTCCTCCGGGCCGTCGGGACCCGGCCCTCGGGCGTGAGGCGGCTGATCGTCTACGAGGCCGGGGCCCTGGCCCTTCTGAGCATCGCCATGGGCACGGTCCTCGGATTCGTTCTCACGTATGCGGTGACCAGGACCGGCCTCGACTACCGGGGCATCGAACTCGCCGGGACGGCCTTCTACGACCTCCTCTACCCCGTCCTTCAGGCCCGTCAATTCGTCATCTATCCCCTGGCGGTCCTGGCCTTCACGATGCTCATGGGGCTCTATCCGGCCCACGTCGCCGGCAAGATGAAAGTGGCCGAGGCCCTGCGCAAGAGCCTCTAGGGAGAACGCGATGGACAAAGGCACAGACCATCTCATCGTCACCGAGAGCTTGGCCAAGGATTACTTCGATGGCGGGGCCCCCGTCCCTGCCGTCCGGGGGATCGACCTGACCATCGAGGCCGGGGAATTCACGGCCATCGTCGGCCCTTCGGGCTCGGGCAAGACGACCTTCCTCAACCTCATCTCCGGCCTCGACGCCCCGACCGGCGGCAAGGTTTGGCTGAAGGACAAGCTCCTCTCGGGGCTGAGCGGCAACGAGCTCTCCGACTTCCGCCGGGACCACATCGGGTTCATCTTCCAGGCCTACAACCTCATCCCGGTCCTGAACGTCAGGGAGAACATCGAATACATCATGCTCCTCCAGGGCGTGCCGGAGAAGGAGCGCCGGGAGCGGGTGGGCGAGATCCTGAAGGAGATCGGCATGGCGGGGTTCGAGCGCCGCTTCCCCCCCAAGATCTCGGGCGGCCAGCAGCAGCGCGTGGCCATCGCCCGGGCCATGGTCTCCCGCCCGGAGCTCATCCTGGCCGACGAGCCGACCGCCAACCTCGATTCCGGGATCGGGGCCGAGCTCCTGGACATGATGCGGGATCTCAACCGTCGGACGGGCATGACTTTCCTCTTCTCGACCCATGACCCGATGGTCATGGACAGGGCCGACCGGGTGGTCACGCTCCACGACGGCCGGGTGGCCAAGGACGATCGGAGGGCCCGGACTTGAGGCGCCACGCCGGCCGGCCCTTGATCGTCGCCGGCCTTGCCTCTCTCCTTGTCGCCCTGGCCGCCCCGAAGGGCACGGCCGACGATAGCCTGGCCTGGCGCGGATACGTCAAGAACTTTTCGATCCTCCTGATGCCGCCGGCGGCGGACCTGGAAGAAGGGAGGCTCGACCAGCCCGATATGGGGGCGGTCAACACCCGGCTGAGGCTGGGGCTCGCCTACCGCCCCGCGGACGGGATAACGTTCGACTTGGCCTACGATCTCTCGCCCAGGATCCAGGACGCCCGGCTGTTCGAGGCCGGCTCCTTCATGGCCGGCCTGGAGCTCGCGGATTACCGCCTCGTCGATCTCCGCGACCGCGTCCATCCCGGTCCGGGCGAAGCGCCCGCCAGCTTCGGGCTGTACCAGAACCTGGACCGGTTCGCGGTGACGATCAGGACCCGGGCCGCGGACATCAGCGTCGGAAGGCAGGCGGTGGCCTGGGGGAGCGCCCGGGTCGTCAATCCGACCGATATCCTGGCCCCGTTCGCCTTCAACGAGCTGGACAAAGAGGAGCGGACCGGCGTCGACGCCCTGCGCGTCCGAGTCCCCCTGGGGGCCATGGACGAGTTGGACATCGGCGTCGTGGCCGGCGAAGGCTTCGGCGCCGGCACGAGCGCCTTTTTCCTGCGGGGGAAGACCCGGGCCCTCGACACGGACCTGGCCGCCGTGGCGATGGCCTTCCGCCGTCATCTTCTTCTCGGCCTGGACCTGGCCCGGTCGATCGGCGGGGCCGGGGCCTGGCTCGAGGCCGCGTACGTCCTGCCCTCGACCTTCTCGAAGGACGGGGAGGCGGACGAAAAGGGCTACGTCAGGGCCTCGGCCGGGCTCGACACCAACCTCGGACCGAAGACTTACGGTTTCGTCGAATATCATTTCAGCTCCGCCGGCGGGAAGGAGCCAGAAGCGTATCTGCCGGCATCCCAGTCCACGCCCTTCCGCGATGGGGCCGTCTATCTCCTGGGCCGCCATTACCTGAGCCTGGGCACGACCTATCAGATCTCGCCCCTCTTGCCGATGACCGGCCTGCTCATCGCCAATCTCGGCGACCTCTCGCTCGTCCTCGCCCCCTCGGCCGAGTACAACATCTCCCCGGATATCTACCTGGCGGCGGGGGCCTATGTCGGGATCGGACGGAGGCCGCGGATCCTCGCCGACCCGCCCTCGGTCCCGACGCCCCGGCCGGACCTCCTCCGCTCCGAATTCGGAGCCTATCCGGACATGCTTTTCGCCTCGTTCCGGGTCTATTTCTAGGATCGGTCCTTGCCTCCGGACGGCTTGATCCGGGCCGTCCCCGCCTCGAGGCGGTTCATTGACCTCTCCGGACGGATATCATATAATCGGGCCCGGGTGCGCGGAGCCACGAGGCTGCGCGCAGGCAGTCACCCCGTGGATGGTCGGGCCGCCATCCGGATCCGCGCCGGCGATCCCACCGCGCGTCCGTGACTTACACCCTCACCAAGGAGGCCCGATGACCCAAGGCATGACCACGAACGGCTGGATGTTCTTCATCTTCGCCTGGGGCTTCATTTTCGCCCTCGTCTTCTACTGTTTCCGCCGGGTCCTGCTGGGCAAGCGGCCCGAGATCGTCG
>DSDX01000027.1 GCA_011048485.1 Candidatus Aminicenantota bacterium
CCTTTCGGGACCGAGCCTGACCCGCCGCTACGCCGAGATCGCCGACCGGAGATTGACGCCGGACAGGATCTTCGAGGAGCGCGAAAAAGGAGACGCGCAGGCCCGCCGCATCTTCGACGAGTCGGTCCGGATCATGGGGGAGCTCTTCGCCAACTGCGTCAACGCCCTCGACCTCGAGGCCATCGTCCTCGGCGGCGGCGTCTCGAACATCCCGATCTGGTACGACCAGGTCCCGCCCGTCATGAACAAGGCCCTGTTCGGGACCCCCGGCCGGGCCGTCCCCATCCTCAAGGCCGTCCTGGGGGATTCGGCGGGCGTTCTCGGCGCGGCCTACCTCGCTCTCCGCGAAATGAACCTCCTCGAGTTCTAAGACGCTATTGGTACTTCCCCATGATGTAGTTCTCGAGGTTCTCGATCTTGATCTTCTGGTCGGTGATGACGGCCTTGACGACGTCCCCGATCGAGACGACGCCGGCCAACTGGCCGTCCTTCTCGCACACGGGCAGATGGCGGATGTGCTTGTCGGTCATCAAAGCCATGCACTCCTCGGCCGTCGTCTCGTCGCGGACGCCGTAGACCTCCCTGGTCATGATGTCCTTGACCGGGGTGTCCTGGGAATGGCGGCCCATGAGGACGATCTTGCGGGCGTAATCCCGCTCGGACATGACGCCGATGACCTTGCCGCCCGGGTCGACGACGATCAGGGCGCCGATCCCCTTCTTGGCCATCAGCTCGAGGGCCTCCAAAACCCTGGCTTCGGGCCCGATCGTCCAGGCCTTGCGGCCTTTCTGGTCGAGGATGTCCTTGACAATGATCATGACGGTCCCTCCTTTGTCAATCGAAGTAGCCGGTCAGGTCGTCCCGGTTGAGCCCCTGGGCCAGGGCCGTGCGGGCCACGACCTGGGCCACCGCCCGGTGCAGGGCCTTGTCGAGGGGGTTGGGCACGATCTCGCCTGGCCGGGCGAAGGCCGCGATGGCCTCGGCCGCGGCGAACAACATCTCCCGGGTGATGCGCGGGACGTTGGCGTCGACGGCGCCGCGGAAGATGCCGGGGAAGCCGAGCACGTTGTTGACCGACTTCCCGTCGGCGGCGAACGCGGCCCCCGCGGCCAGGGCCCGCTCCGGCTCGATCTCGGGATTGGGATTGGACAGGGCCAGGATGATCTGGCCCTCGCGGACCAGGCCCTCCTGGATCAGCCCCGGCGCCCCCGTCGTGGCGATGACGACGTCGCAGCCGGCCATGATCTCTCGAAGGTCGGAGGCGGCGCCGCCGGCCTCCACGAGGCGGGCGACGGCCTCGGGGACGAGATCGGCGCCGAGGACCGGCCTGCCGAACCGGGACATCAGCATCCTGGCCAGGGCCAGACCGGCCGCGCCGAGGCCGACGACCCCGATCTTGCTCCGGCCCAGGTCCGTCCCCGTCGCCTTGGCCGCGTTGAGGAGCGTCGCCGTGACCACGACCGCCGTGCCGTGCTGGTCGTCGTGCATGACGGGGATATCGAGCCGGGTCTGGATCCTCTCCTCGATGGCGAAGCACCGCGGCGCGGAGATGTCCTCGAGCTGGATCGCGGCGAAGGTCGGGGCCATGTGGACGACCGTCTCGACGATCTCGTCCGGGTCCTTGGTATCGAGGAGGATGGGCATGCCGGAGAGGCCGGTCAGGGTTTCGAGAAGACTGGCCTTGCCCTCCATGACCGGCATGGCCGCCTGCGGGCCGATGTCGCCGAGGCCGAGCACGGCCGTGCCGTCCGTGACGATGGCGACGAGGTGGCGGATGGAGGTGAAACGGCGGGCCAGCGACGGGTCGTCCTTGATCTTCAGGCAGACCTCGGCCACGCCGGGCGTGTAGACCCGCCGCAGCGTGGCCAGATTGGAGATATCGTAGCGGCTGCGGATGGCGATCTTGCCGCCCTGGTGCATCTCCAGGACCTCGTCGCGGACCTCGAGCAGGGCGACCTCCGGCGAGGCCCTGACGACCTCGATCAAGCGGCCGAGATGGCCGGAGTCGTCGGCGTAGACCGTGATGTCGCGGACGACCGCCTCGCCGCCCATCTGGATCGTCCGGATCTCGCCGATCAGGCCGCCCAGCTCGCCGATCGCGCTGAGCAGCCGTCCCAGGGCTCCCGGCTTCTGCTGCAGCCGGCATCGGAACGTCCTGAGGATCTTCCCGTCCCACCACATGTTCGGGGCTCCTTGTTTGTGGCGATAAGAGAATGGGGAGTGTCCGTATTATACGGGCATCGCCCGCGTTAGTCCACGAGGAGGAAGGCGTAGCGGTTTATAGCATCGCCCGGCGCGCGGTGTCAATGGAAGGCGGTGGGGCCTTCCGCCGGGCCCCGACCTCCGCTATAATCGATCGGATGGACGGCCGGCCGGACACCTTGCGCTTCGCCGTCGTCCTGGTCCGGCCGGACAGCATGGAAAATGTCGGCCTCGCGGCCCGGGGCATGGCCAACACGGGCTTCGCCGACCTGCGACTGGTCGGCGTCGACCGGCTCGGGCCGCCCGCCTGGCGCACGGCCATCCACGCCGAGCCCGTCATCGAGGCGGCCCGGTTCTTCCCGACCCTCGCCGCGGCCGTGGCCGACCGCGAGCTCGTCCTCGGCTCGACGGCCCGCATCCGCCACGACTTCCCCCTCGTCGCTCTCGACGAGGCGGTCGTCCGGATCGGCGAGTACCCGGACGCCGCCCGGATCGGCCTCGTCTTCGGCAACGAGCGCACCGGGCTGACCCAGGCGGAGCTGGGCCTGGCCAACGTCCGCTTCCACATCCCCCAGGCGGCGCGCCAGCCGTCCTACAATTTGGGGGTGGCCGTCACGCTGGCGCTCCACGCCATCGCCTTCAGGGGCGGCGGCGCCCCGCCCCAGCGCCGCGACCTGCCCCTCGATCACGCCGCCCAGGCCGAGGCCGGGCGCCGGTTCGGCGACATGCTCGAGAGCCTCGGCTTCATGCGCGACACCAACCGGGACTTCATCGTCGAGAAGGTCCGGGACATCTTCTTTCGCATGGCCTTGACGGCCAAGGACCGGGATGTCATCCTGGCCATGTTCCGCAGGGCCCTCGAGGGCCCCCGGGAGCGAAGGCTGCGGCCGCGCCGCGAAGGAAAGGAGCGCCTATGAGCCCCAAAGAGCTGAAGGTCGTCTTCGGCGACAAGTACAAGATCGACGTCGATTACAAGGGTTTCACCATCAAGACGGACCAGCCGGTTCGCGACGGCGGCGACGGCACGGCGCCGGCCCCCTTCGATTACTTCCTGGCCTCCCTGGCGTCCTGCGCCGGCTATTACGCCCTGGCGTTCTGCCGGGAGCGCAAGATCCCTACCGAGGGGCTGGCCATGACCATGACGGCCGAGAAGGGGGAGTCCTCGCGGTTGATGGAGAGGATCACCATCGCGGTCGCGCTGCCCGAGGGCTTCCCCGACAAGTACAGGCGGGCCGTGGTCAAGGCCATCGACCACTGCACGGTCAAGGCCAACATCCTCCAGGCCCCGCGCTTCGAGGTCGTCGTCCGGCCCTAGCCGGAGGCGCCGTCAGGGCGTCCGCGGCAGCCAGAGGTAGTAGAAGCCCGTCTTCAGCGCGCCGACGATCGAGTCGACGACCTGGGCGTCGAGAGGGGAGAGGGGGCCGAGCCGGCTGGCGTAGATATTGGATTTCGTCTTCGGGAAGTACGTGTAGGACACGAGTTTGGCCCGGGCGAGGGAGGCCAGGTCCCGGGCCCGGTCGAACGCGTCGTCGAAGTACCCGATGGCGTCGATGAGGCCGAGCTTCAAGGCCTGGGGGGCGGTATAGACCCGGCCGTCGGCGATCCGGCGGAGGTCGTCGTCTGCGATCTTGCCCTTGCGGCCCTCGGCCACGACCGCGAGGAAGCCCTCGTAATACTCGTCGATGATGCCCTGGAAGATGCCTTTGTCCTCCTCGGTCAGGGCCCGGAACGGCGAGCCCGAGTCCTTGACCGGCCCCGACTTGATGACGTTGACCTCGACCCCGACCTTGGCCATCAGGGCCTCGACGCTGGGGAAGATGGAGATGACGCCGATCGATCCGGTCAGGGTGGAGGGATGGGCCACGATCGTGTCGCAGGCCGAGGCGATGTAGTAGCCGCCCGAGGCGGCGACGCTCATCATGAGCCCGACGACGGGAATCCCCGTGCGCTCCTTGAAGCGGAGGACCTCGTGGTAGACGATGTCGCTCGCGGTCACTTCGCCCCCGGGGGTGTCGAGCCGAATGATGACGGCCTTGACCCAGGGGTCGGCCGTGGCCCGCTCGAGGCGCTCGAAGACGCGGGCGACGACGCTCTTCTCGCGGGCCAGGAAGCCGGTCTCGAGGGCCGACGAAATGGTGCCCTCGACGTCGATCATCACGACCTTTTCCCGGGCCTCGCTCGCCAGGAGGACGACCTCCTGGAGCTTGTCCTCGCCGAGCAGGTCGATGCGGACCTGGGGCGAACAGGCGGCCAGTGCGACGGCCAGGGCCGACGCCAGCAGGGCTGATCTTTTCATGGGGCGCCTCCTCAGGCGGAATGCTCTTGGAAGTGCTTCCGGGCCCGTTTCGTGGGCGGGATGACCATGCGGATGGCCCGCGGCAGGACCTTGAACTCGATCCGGTCCCGGTCGCCCAGGAACTCGCCGTTGAACTGGATGGGCAGGTCCCGGCCGCTGATGACGACCCGTTTGGCCTTGAAATGCCGCAGGCGGCGCTGGTAGAGGCCGAAGTAGATGAGCGGGAAGAAAAGGGCGTACTTCACCGGCCTCATTTCGAACAGAGTGACGTCCAGGTAGCCGTCGTCGACCACGGCCTCGGGGGCGATCCTCCAGCTGTAGCCGAAGTAGTTGGTCTTGGTCACCAGGCAGTCGAAGAAGCTCGAGGTGACGGTCCGCGTCTCGAATGGGCCGGACTCGTCGTGGCCCTCTTGGAATTCGAGGGTCTTCTCGTCGACGGGCGTGTCGAACAGCCGCCGCCCGGCCAACACGTGGCCCCACAGGCCGTGGACCCGGCCGCGTAGCTTCTCCCCGGTGACCCGAGCCGTGGCCCCGATGCTGGCGAACGCGGCGACGCGGCCCTCGACCTCCATCAGGTCGATGGCCAGGGGAATGCCCTCGGCCAGGCGGTCGATGGCCCGCAGGGGGTTCTTGGGGATGTCGAAGGCCTTGCGGAAGGCGTTGCCGCTGCCGAAGGGGATGACGCCGAACAGGACCTTGCCCTGCCGGCCGGCCTCGAAGATGCCCTGGAGCGTGTCGGCGATGGTGCCGTCGCCGCCCATGGCCACGATGACGTCGGCGCCGCGCGAGGCGATGGCGGCCTTTTCCACGGTCGTCCTCGTGTCGCCGAGCCCGTCGTAGATCTCGCCGGGGAGCTTTCTCTGGAGGTAGGTTCGGAGGAGCCTCCGCCGTGTCCACTTGGAGTTGGCCGCGCGCGGATTGATGAGGCAGGCGGTCTTGAGATCCTTGATCGATCGCTGTCCCTTCATGGCATCCCGGTGGGCATTCATTGTAGCGCATGTCCCTGGGGCCGTCAAAAGTCTCCCCTTCAAGAAAGGGTCAGATCTACTTTTTTCGAAAAAAAGTAGATCTGACCCTTTCCGAGGCGTGCCGGGGCGTTGAACGGGCCGGGGCGTTGGACTACAATGTCCCTCGACCAACGCCATGCGCGCCCTGGAAAAGATCATCACCATCCGCGACCGGCGCTTCCTCCTGCGGGTCGAAACGTCCCACGAGTCCGCTGACTACCGAAAATACGAGGACCTGCGGGAGGAGATCTGGGGCTATCCCGACGACCACATGTCCGGCACCCGGAACATGATGTGCGAGAACGTCTTCCACGAGGGGGGCAGCCTCTTCCTCGGCGCCTTCGCCGAAGCGGCCGACGGCGGTTTCGCGGCCGACGGCGGGAGCCTGGCCGGCTTCTGCTACGGGTTCGTCGGCGTCCGCGACAAGTCCGTCGGCTTCCGCGACCCGCGGAACCTGCGCTTCTACTCCCAGTATGCCGGCGTCCGGAAGGCGTTCCAGAGTTACGGGCTCGGCGTCCGGCTCAAGGAATTCCAGCGCGAGTGCGTCCTCGGCCTTCTCGGCGTCCCGACCATTATCTGCACCTACGACCCTCTCACCGGCGTCAACGCCCATCGCAACGTCCGCCGCCTCGGCATGGACGTCCTCGAATACCGGGTCGCCACCTATGGCGAGTACGGCGGCCACCTCAACCGGCCCGACGTGCCCACCGACCGCTTCCTCATGTCCTGGGACCTCGAGGGAAAGGGCGGCCGGCCGGGCTATGATCTCCAGGCCGCCTTGGCCGCCCCCGAGCCCGTCCGGGCCAGCCTGAGGCGGGTCGAGGGGAAAAGCGGCGGGCTCGACCTCGAGGTCGTCGAGGCAACGGACCCGGGCGTCGAAGCCGAGACCCTGCTTGTCCGCATCCCTCTCGATCTCTACCGCATGCTCCAGGAGACCGACGTCGCCGACCCGGAGGTCAAGCGCATCCCCGTCGATTGGCGGATGGCCACGCGCGAAGTTTTCCGGGCTCTCCTGGCCCGCGGCTACCGGGTCGTCGATTTCCTCAAGGCCGCGGCGGACAAGCCCGGCCATCATTATGTCCTCCGGCGGGCCGCCCCGCGGGACCGGTGAGGGCGGCCGTGCCGCCTTTCGTCTAGAACCGCTCGCCGCGGCGATCCTCGACGCCGGCCCGGGGCCTGAAAAGGGGACCGTGCGACATGCTCTCCCTTTTTTTGTTATAATGCCGATCCTATGGGCCCGATGCGAAACGTCTCGGCAGCGGCGGGGGGCGAACGCCCGAGGGGAACACGAGGAGCGACCATGATCAAGCGACCTTCGACCGCCGTCCTTGTCCTTGTCCTTGCCACGGCCCTGGCCCTGTCGGCCTGCAACTCCGCCAAGACCGAGCTGACCGTCGAAGAGAGGGCCCGGGCCCTCCACGCCAGGATCCTGACCGTCGACACCCACTGCGACACGCCGATGCGCCTGCTCCGGGGGGACTGGGACATCAGCGAGCGGCACGATCCGGCCCTCCGCGCCAGCGGCAAGCTCGACCTGCCGCGGATGAAGGAGGGCGGGCTCGACGCCGAATTCTTCGCCGCCTTCGTCGGGCAGGGGCCGCTGACGCCCGAAGGGTACGAGAGGGCCAAGCAGACGGCGCTCCGCATCGTGGACGCCGTCCACACGATGACCGAGGACCATGCCGCGCTCATCGGGTTGGCCGTCGATCCGGCCGGCGCCCGCCGCCTCAAGAAGGAAGGCAGGCTCACCGCCTTCATCGGCATGGAGAACGGCTACCCCGTCGGCCGCGACCTCGCGAACATCGGGCTCTTCCACGAGAAGGGCGTCCGCTACATCACCCTCTGCCACTCCTCCGACAACGACATCTGCGATTCCTCGACCGACCGCCGGGACCCGGAGGACAAGGGCCTGAGCGATTTCGGCCGGGAGGTCGTGGCCGAATGCAACCGACTGGGCATGATCGTCGACGTCTCCCACGCCTCGGAGAAGTCGTTCTACGACGTCGTCGAGGCCTCGAAGGCCCCCATCATCGCCTCCCATTCGAGCGCCCGGGCCGTTTGCGACCATCCCCGCAACCTGACCGACGATCAGCTCCGGGCCTTGGCCAAGAACGGCGGCGTTATCCAGATCTGCTTCCTCGGCTCCTATGTCAAGACGCCGCCCGTCATCCCCGAGCGCGAGCAGGCCCTGGCGGAGCTCGAGGTCCAATACGGCTCCCTGCGGCAGATCCGCGACGAGGAGACGCGGGCCAAGGCCAGGGCCGCGTTCGAGGCCGTCAACGAACGCTACCCTCTCGAACGGCCGAACGTCCAGGACCTCGTCGATCACATCGATCACGTCAAGAAGGTCGTCGGCATCGACTATGTCGGCATCGGCACCGATTTCGACGGCGGAGGCGGGATCGTCGGCTGCGACGACGTGAACGGCATGATCCACGTGACCGAGGAGCTCCTCCGCCGCGGCTACACCGACCGGGAGATCGAGAAGATCTGGGGCGCGAACTTCTTCCGGGTCTTCGACAAGGTCATCGCGATCGCGGACAAATAGGCTCTTCTCCAGCTCGCCGGCGTCAAGGAACTTTACGGCGGCCGGCCTCCGCGCCTCGCAACCACCTTGTTATCTTGATGATAGGGCGGTCCTCCGGTGGCATGAAGCTTGCTGCCCCAGAAGACGAAGAGGGCATGTGCATTTTCGGTCCTTTTTCGCTATGATGAAGGCGCTTTCATGACCCACGCCCGCCCCAAGCGCATCCGGTCCTGGCGTCCCCTTCTCCTGGCGACCGTGATGGCCGGGACCGCGGTCGCCCACTCTTCGGCCCCGGCCTTGCCCCAGCCCGGGAGCGAATTCCCGCGGGCCGGCGGGACGTTCCGGGTCAAGGGCTACTACCTGCCGTTCAACCAGGTCTTCGACCCGGCCCAGCCCTCGCACTATTTCATCACCGAGCAGCTCTATGACGGCCTGGTCAGGTTCGACAGCCGCTTCAATCCCACGCCGGCCCTGGCCGAATACTGGACGATCTCCGATGACGGGACCCGCATCGCCTTCCACCTCCGCGGCGGGGTCCGTTTCCACAACGGCCGCGAGGTCACCGCGTCCGACGTCAAGTTCTCGCTCGAACGGCTCGTCGCCAACAGGCCGGGTCAGACGACCTACAGGCATTTCGTCGACAAGGTCGTCGGGGCCAGGGACTATTGGGAGGGACGGGCCGACGACGTGGCGGGCTTCCGCGTCGTCGACCGGGACACCTTCGAGATCCAATGGCTGCGGCCCTTCGTCTCCGGTCTCTACCTCCTCGGGATGTACTCCTGCAAGGTCCTGCCGCGGGACCTCCTCGAGAGCCAGGGCCGGAATTTCTTTCAGCGGCCCATCGGCACGGGCCCCTTCAAGTTCGCCGAATGGCTGAGGAGCCCGCGCCTGGAGATCCTGGGCGTCCGGCTCGAGCGCAACCCCGACCACTACGCCGGCCCCCCCTATCTGGCCGCGCTCGAGTACAGCCCCCATTTCACCGAGGCGCAGTTCGAGGAGGGCAGCGTCCATTTCATGTCGGTGACATCCGACCGGGCCATCCGGCGCAAGTTCCCGATCCTGGAGAACAGCACCCTGAAGACCTATTTCCTGGCCTTCAGCTGCGACGTCCCCCCCCTCGACCGGCCCGAGGTCCGCAAGGCCCTGGCCCTGGGCCTCGACAAGGCGCGCCTGGCCGAGGCCTGCGATACGCCCGGGACGGTCCATCAGGTCACGAACAACCATATCCCCTCCTACCTTCCTGGCTTCTTCCCCAAGGCGGCCGGCCCGTTCACCGACGCCGACACCGCCAAGTTGCTCCTCGACAGGTTCCTGCCGGAAGGGGGCCGAAAAGCCCTGAAACTGACCTTTCTTCTCGATCCGCCGAAGACCGACGAGACGGCCGGATTCGCCCGCGAACTGGCGCGGCAGCTCGCGGCCCTGGAGATCGAGCTCGACGCGCGGTACCTCCGCAGGCCCGAGGACGCCTTGAGCGTCCGCACGCCCTATGTCAAGCTCCTCATCCACACGATGGATTTTCCCGATCCCGAGAACATCATCGATCCCCTCTACAGGTCCGGGGCGGCCGTGAACGCCCTCAACGCCCGCTACGCCCAACCCCGCCTGGACGAGCTGCTCGCGCGGACGGAGGTCGAGGCCAGCTGGGAGCGCCGGACGGCCCTGTTCCGGGAGATCGAGAAGCTCCTCGACAAGGAGATCCCGGCCATCCCGCTGTTCCACGAGCGGATCCTCATGGCCATCCAGACCCGGGTCCGGGGCGCGCGTCTGCCGGCCATGGGCTTCATTTTCATGGACGTCAAGAGCATCTGGCTGGACAGGGGGGAGGCCCCGTGAGGCTAAAGGTCTCGATCTACACGCGCCTGGTCTTCTGGATCACGCTCCTCGTCGCCCTGCTCTTCGGGGCGGTCCTTTACGTCATCCAGATCCGGGAGGCCAAGATCCTGCTGGACGAGACCCGGGCCCGGGCCTTCCTCCAGGCCCGCTACATCGCCGACGCCAATCTCCAATCGCTCTCCCTCTATGACTGGCCGGCCGTCCAAAGGTACGTCGACGACCACGTGACCGGGGACATGGCCTACATCATCGTCTATGGCCGCGAGGGGCGCCCCGTCGCCTGGAACCCCCTCATCCGCGACCATAGCGATATCGTCTCCACGAGCCTGCTGCGGGACCCCCTGACCCCCGACGAGACCGCGTCGGAGATGAAGCGCCTCCGGCTCCGCGACGAGCCTGTCCGGATCCTCGAGATCGAGGTCCCGGCCTTCACGCCGACGGCCGGGCGCTGGGGCACGGTCAAGATCGGCTTGTCCTTGGAGCCCATGTACGACCGGCTCCGGGACATCCAGTCCGTCCTCCTGCTCATCGGCGTCGGCGGATTCCTCCTCGGCATCTCGGGGGCGGCGGTCCTGGCCCGGCGCATCACCCGGCCCCTCCACCGGCTCGTCGAGGGCACGGTCAGCATCGCCAGGGGGGACTTCTCCCAGGCCATCGCCGACACCTCCGGCGACGAGGTCGGCGAGCTGGCCCGGAGCTTCAACGAGATGACGTCCCAGCTCCTCCGGACCCGAAGCCGGATGGAGGAGGCCAACCGCCGCCTCGTCCAGCAGGAGAAGCTCGCCTCG
>DSDX01000026.1 GCA_011048485.1 Candidatus Aminicenantota bacterium
CCCCCGCACCCCGGAAACCTTCTTATACGGTTTCCCCCGCCTGCGGCGGGCCCCCCTTCCAGCACGGGGGCCCTGGGACGACATCCCTCGCCGCCTCGCGGAGCCGATACGAGGCTCCTTCTCGGCCGGGCTCGGGATATCGCCCCCTACTTGTACGGATCGTCCGACGGCCCGGCCGAGAGGTCCAGGAGCAGCCGGTTCGTCTCCGACCGCGTCTCGCCGACGCTGGTGACGAAGATGGCCGGGTCGTCCATGACCGGGCACTTGTTCTCGCAGATACCGCAGCCCGTGCAGACTTCGATGTCGACGACCGGGGCCTTCTGGACGGCCGTCGTGCCGTCGGGAAGCGTGGCCTCGTGCTCGACGAGCTGGATGGCCTTGGGCGAGACCGGGCAGTGCTCCTCGCAGACGATGCAGGGCTTGCCCAGGACGTAGGGGATGCAGCGGCTCTTGTTGACCCAGGCCGTGCCGATCTTGATCTCGTTCTTGGCCTCGATGGTCAGCTTCTTGATGGCCCCCGTCGGGCAGACCTGCGTGCAGAGGGAGCAGTAGTACTCGCAGTAGCCGATCTTGGGGACCAGCTTGGGCGTGTAGAAGCCCTCGGGCCCGGCTTCCGTCAGGACGGGCTGGAGGCCGCCCGTGGGGCAGGCCCGCATGCACTGGCCGCACTTGACGCACTTGGCCAGGAACTTGTCCTCGGCGAGGGAGCCGGGCGGGCGGATGAGCTTGAGCGAGGCCCTCTTGCGGGCCGGCGTCAGCTTGAAGAAGGGGACGGCCGCGATGCCGAAGAGCGTCGTCAGGACGAGCTTGCGGCGGGAGAGGGCGATGTTGGAGACGTTGCTCAGCTTCTCGGGCTTGGCGGAGAGGCGAAAGCTGATGGCGCCCGTGGGGCAGATCGAAGCGCAGTTCTGGCAGTAGACGCATTCGCCGCTCTTCCAGGTCTCTTCCGGATAGGGATGGGCCTGGGTCTCGCAGTGCTGGGTGCAGAGGCCGCACTTGATGCATTTCTCGGGATCGATCCGGAGCTTGAGCAGGTTCCAGCGGCTGAGCAGGCCCAGCAGGGCGCCCAAGGGACAGAGATAGCGGCACCAGAACCGCTCCTTGCGGGCGTTGAGGGCGACGGCGCCGAGAAAGAGGAGACCGACCGAGACGCCCATGATGAAGGTCGTGTTGATGGTCCAGTTCTGGAGGGCCTGGGAGATGGCGCGGGCCGGGCCGAGGGCCCCGACGCCGTAGAGGACGCCGCTCAGCGACGAGAAGGCCTCGGCCACCGCGGGCAGCACGGCCAGGGCGAAGGAGCGGGTCAGGAACGACAGGGGATCGAGGTAGCCGGCCAGGTCGAGCCCGAAGAGGGCGGCGACGAGGACGATGAGGAGGATGTAGTATTTCGGGGCCAGGCTGGCCTTGTCCTCGCGCGGCGGGCGGAGGAACTTGGTCTTCTTGAAGGCGAAGGAGGCGAACTGGTGGACGGCCCCGAGAGGGCAGACCCAGCCGCAGAAGACGCGCCCGAAGAGGATGGTCGCGACGGCCGTGACCAAGGAAAAGGCGAACCAGGCGTAGACGAGCCGGGCCGAGAGGATCGTGATCAGGGCCAGGAGCGGGTCGAAGTGGAAGAACCGCTGGACGGTCGAGCCGATGTAGTCTTCCCCGGTGTAATGGGCGCCGAAAAAGAGGTAGAGGAAGAGGCCGAAAAAGGCGGCCTGGCTGGCCATCCGCAGGATCTCGAGAGAGCGGTAGGGCCTAGATCTTCCGGGTTTCAACGCGGACCTTCCCTAAGTCGAATTCGCCCAAGCCTCGTTCCTTGGCCATGGCCAGGTAGGGCAGTTCGCGGGGCTCGACCCCGAAGAGCGAGGCCCCCATGGCGTCCACGGCCAGGGGGTCCGTCCCGGCGATGACCGTCTTCTTGAGCTCGGTGTCCGAGACCCGGCCCCCCTGGGGGCCGTTGCGGACGAGGATGCGATAGGCGTCGAGGACCGTCAGCCGGGGCTTAAAGAAGGCGGCCAGGTCGACGATGGCCTTGTCGAGGCTTTGGTGGAACTGGTTGCGGGCCCCGCCGACCGCGCCGAGCCAGTTCTTGCCCCCCAAGGTCAGACGGCAGAGGGAGTGGTGCTTGGCGATGGGCACGTTGATGATCTTGTCGGACTCGATGACGTCGAGGAGGACCTCCCACTCGTCGAGCCACTCGCCCCGGAGGGCCATCTTCTTGACCCTGAAGTCGTCGACGAAGAGCATGTCGCCGCCGGCCTCTTTGACGGCCTCCTGGATGCCCGAACGGACATAGCAGCGTTTGGCCTGGTTGGTCGTGTTGTCGATGACGATGGCCTTCTTGGCCCCGGCGTCGAGGACGAGCTCGACGAGGGTCCGGACGACCTCGGGATTGGTGCAGGCGGCCATCTCGGGGGTTCGGTCCCAGCCGATGTTGGGCTTGATGACGACCTTATCGCCCTTGCCGACGAAGCGGTTCATGCCGCCCAGGGCGGCGATCGCCTCCTTGGTGATGGCGACCGGCGATTCGCCCTCGACCGCGGCCAGGACGGACGGGCCGCCCGGGGAGGCCGCTTGGCCGGCCAACGCGCCGGGCCCGAACCGGAGGGCCAGGCCGGCCGCGGCCGCGCTCTTGATGAATTCGCGTCTCTTCATGATTCTTATCCTTTGCCGAGCGAATGGATATATTCCATGATGCCGTCATAGATGCCCTGGGCGGCCAGGTCCCGGTAGGTCTTGGTCTTGAGCTTGGCCTCTTCCCTGGCGTTGCTGAGGTGGGAGATCTCGACGAGAACGGAGGGCATTTCCCCCCCTATGAGGACCCAGAAGGGGCCCCCCTTGACGCCCAGGTTCGGGATGCCGGGCAGGTCCCGGGACAGGGACTTGACCAGGTTGGTCTGGATGGCCTCGGCCAGCTTTTTCGACTCCTGGATCTTGCTGTTCTGCACGATTTTCTCCAGGATCGAGCGCATCTGGCCGACGTTCTTGGTCGAGGTGGCGTTCTCGACGGCCGCCAGCTCGATGACCGAGGGGTCGGGGCTGATGTTCAGGAAAAAAGTCTCGACACCGCCGCGCCTGCGGTCGCGATGGGCGTTGGCGTGGATGGAGACGAAGAGATCGGCCCTCTTCTGGTTGGCGATGACGGTCCGGTCGTCGAGCCCGACGTCGACGTCCGACTCGCGGGTCAGCACCGCCTCGATCCCGGACCGGTCCTCGAGCAGCTTCTTCAGCGACAGGGCGACGGCCAGGTTGATCTCCTTCTCCTGCAGGCCGCTCCGGCCGATCGTGCCCGGCTTCGCGCCGCCGTGCCCGGGGTCGATGACGACCGTCCGGACGCCCAGGCCCAGCTGCCGGGCCATGGACGTTCCCTTGAAGTTGGGATCGTCCGGGTCGACCTTGCGCTGGACGGCCGGCTGCGTCCTCTCGCCCGGCTGGGCGACCTTCCCGGCCGGGGCCATGGTCGCCGGGGCCTGCGGGCCGTGGGGATAGATATCGACGACCAGCCTGTAGGGATCGAAGAGATGGAAAACGCGGTAGGATTGGATGCGCAGAAAATCGACGTCGACCACGAGCCTAACCGTCGAGACCGTTTTCTGGGCGATCCGGATCTGGCTGACGTAGTCCGCCTGGACGGGGTAAGCCTGCCCCTGAAGGATGGGGTTGAGCTTGGCCTGGAGGACGTCGACGTAGATCCGGCCCGGGTCCCTGAGCTCGCCGAAGGTGTATTCGCGCAGCGTGCCGATGTCGAGGACGACCCGGGTGAAGTTCGGATGGGTGGAGCGGCGCAGGTTGACGATCTCGATCCGTGGGTCGTCCTGGGGCGGCCCGGCTGCCAGGGGGAGAGCCAGGGCGGCGAGGAGGGCCGGGGCGACGATCGTGCGCAACTCTCTCAATTCGAATCAATTTTAACGGACCCGGGGAACGTTGTCCACCGGCAACAGCGCTCCGGCCACCGTAGCTCGGAGAATCCCCTCGCCCTCATGGGAAAAGTCCGAAGACGCCATCGCGTGCGCCGGACTCGGCGCCAAAACAACTCGCTCGGCTTGCGCTAAGCCTCGCTTGGACACGTTTTGGCGGTTTGCAGGCAAACGACCCTCGCCCGGCACGCGCTCCGGCTGAACTTTTCCAAATCGGGCTTGGGGATCCTCCTCCCCCCCGTCTTCGGCGGCGTCGGGCGCCGAAAAGGTCTCTCGCCCGTAATCTGTTCGGGGTTTTCCGGCTAAGCGCCGAATTTTTTGAGCTTGAGCGCGTGGGCCAGCATCAAGGGCATGGCTGAGAGGGACCGGAAGCGGCCGAGATAGCCCCGGGCGCAGGCCCGTTCGGCGAAGGCGTTGACGTCGTCGGCGCCGGCCGTCGCCGAGACGAGCAGGAACGGGTTGGCGTGCCAGGAGTGGCCCTTGAGGCCGGAGGGCGTCGAGTGATCGGAGGTGACGACGAAGACGTCGGGCTTCAAGGCCATGATCCTGGGGACGTAGGGGTCGAGGGCCTCGATGGCCGCGACCTTGGCCTCGAAATCGCCGTCTTCGCCGGTCGAGTCCGTCTTCTTGTAGTGGACGTAGAAGAAATCGTGGTCGGCCCAGCTCTTCTCCAGGGCCTCGATGAGGTCGTCCGTCCCGGCCCCGACCGGGAGGACGTCCATGCCCAGCAGCTTGGCCAGGCCCTTGTACATAGGGTAGTTGGCGACGGCCGCCGGGCGGAGATTGAAGAGCTCCTGCATGGTCGGGATGGAGGGAAACTTGGAGAAGCCGCGGAGCAGGGCCGCGTTGGCCTTGGGCTCGGCCGCGAGGACCTCCGCGACGTCGTCGAGGAAGCTGTTGACGATGCCGGCCGCCTTGGCCGCCTCGGGTTTCTCGGGCTCGGCCGGGAGCGGGGCCCGGCCCTCCTTCTGGGGGTCCGCGTCGGACAGGGCGTCGGACAGGCCCTCGGCCGTGAAGCGGGCCACGAAGCGATGTTCCTTGCCCGGGAAGACCCGGATCTCGACGCCCTCGCGCTTCGGCAGACGGGCGTTGAGCGCTTCGCAGATGCGGACGTTCTCCTCGGTCGGGATGCGGCCGGCCCGGCGGTCGGCGACCAGGCCGTCCTTGACCGAGGCGAAATTGCCCCGGGCGACGAGATCGTTGCGGCCGACCTCGACGCCGGAGCCCAGGGCCTCGAGGATGCCCCGGCCGAGCTGGTACTTGAGCGGGTCATAGCCGAAGAGGGCCAGGTGGGACGGGCCGCTGCCCGGCGTGATGCCCATCATGACGGGGTCGGCGACGCCGCAGACGCCGGCCTTGGCCAGGGCGTCCAGGTTCGGCGCGCGGGCCGCCTCGAGCTCGCTCTTCCCTTCGGCGGGCAGGCCCCCGACGCCGTCCATGACGAGAAGGACGATCTTCGACTCGGTCTGTTGGCTCAGTTCGCGGGCCAGGTCTTCCCATTCCATGACCGCTTTCTCCTTCCGACTTCCGTTCGTATTCTAGCACAAATTGAAACCTGGCCCGGGCTCTGATACTATCTGTCCATGACGAAAGTCCTCATCCTCGATTTCGGGTCCCAGTACACCCAGCTCATCGCCCGGAAGATCCGCGAGCTCGGCGTCTACTCCGAGATCCTGCCCTTCTCGACCCCGCTCGCCGCGATCCGCAAGGCGAAGCCCGCCGCCTTGGTCCTGTCGGGGGGGCCGCAGAGCGTCTACGGCAAGAATGCGCCACACCCGGACAAGGGGATCTTCGAGCTCGGAGTCCCCATCCTGGGCATCTGCTACGGGGTCCAGCTCATGGCCCACTTCCTCGGCGGCGAGGTTGTCGCGTCCAAGGAGCGGGAATACGGCTTCGCCTCGCTGCGCGTCCTGGACCGTTCCGGCCTGCTGGCCAGGGTCAAGGACAGGGAACAGGTCTGGATGAGCCACGGCGACCGGCTCGAGCGCGTCCCGGCGGGCTTCCGCCTGACGGGGAGCACGGCCAACACCCGGGCCGCCGTGATCGAGGACAGCGACAGGAAGTTCTACGGCGTCCAGTTCCATCCCGAGGTCATCCATACCAAGGAGGGCCGGAAGGTCCTGGCGAACTTCCTGTTCCGGGAGGCGGGGCTCGAAGGCGATTGGACGATCGCCTCGTTCGTGGACCGCAAGGTCAGGGAGATCCGCAAGACCGTCGGCGACGGCAAGGTCATCTGCGGCCTCTCCGGAGGGGTCGACTCGCTGGTCACCTCCCTCCTCCTCCACAAGGCGGTCGGCCGCCGGCTGACGTGCATCTTTATCGACAACGGCCTGCTCCGCAAGGGCCAGTACGAGGCCCTCATGGAGGCCTTTCGCCACAAGTTCGCCCTCAAGGTCGTCGGCATCGACGCCTCGGACATGTTCCTGGACAAGCTCCGCGGCGTCGTCTCGCCCGAGCGCAAGCGCAAGACGATCGGCCGCCTGTTCATCCATCTCTTCGAGCGCGAGGCCATGCGTCTCGGCGGGGCGGAGTTCCTGGCCCAGGGGACGATCTATCCCGACGTCATCGAATCCAATCCGGTCAAGGGCCCGTCGTCGGTCATCAAGTCCCATCACAACGTCGGCGGGCTGCCCAAGGGCCTGACGTTCAAGCTCGTCGAGCCGCTCCGGGAGTTGTTCAAGGACGAGGTCAGGGCCCTGGCCCTCGAGCTGGGCGTCGACGCCGACTTCATCCATCAGCATCCCTTCCCCGGCCCGGGCCTGGCCGTCCGGCTCATCGGCGAGGTCAACCGGGAGAGCCTGGAGATCCTGCGGGCGGCCGACGACATCGTGCTCCAGGAGGTCCATGACGCCGGGATCTACGGGAAGCTATGGCAGGCGTTCGCCGTCCTGCTGCCGGTGCGGTCCGTGGGCGTCATGGGCGACCGGCGGACCTATCACCGCGTTGTCGTCATACGGCTCGTCCAGAGCACCGACGGCATGACGGCCAACTGGTACCCGGTCCCGGCCAAGATCCTGGGCCGGATGTCGACGCGGATCGTCAACGAGGTCCGGGGCGTCAACCGCGTCGTCTACGACGTGACGGGCAAGCCGCCCGGGACGATCGAATGGGAATAGGATAGCCCGTCCGGAAAGGGCGCGGCGCCGGCCCGCCCGGGCGAGGAAGCGATAGCGTTCATGGAACCGACGTTCGTTCATCTCCATAATCACACCGAGTACTCCATCCTCGACGGCTGTCTGAAGGTCGGCGCCCTCGTCCAGGCGGCCTACGATCACAAGATGCCCGCGGTGGCCATGACGGACCACGGCAACGTTTTCGGCGCCGTCCAATTCTTCAAGGCCGCCAAGGCCAGGGGGATCAAGCCCATTCTCGGCTGCGAAGTCTATGTCGCCCCGCAGAGCCGCTTCGACAAGAAGCCCGGCGGACCCGAAGAGACCCACCATTTCCACCTCGTCCTGCTGGTCAAGGACGACCGCGGCTACAGGAACCTCTGCCGGCTCCTCACCAGCGCCTATCTTGAGGGCTTCTACTACCGGCCCCGGATCGACAAGGAACTCCTGGCGGCGCACAGCGAAGGCCTGATCGGGCTCTCGGCCTGCCTCAAGGGCGAGATCGCGACCTGGCTGGGCCGCGGTTGCCCCGAGAAGGCCGAGGAGACGGCCCGCGGGTACGCCGGCCTCTTCGCTCCCGGCGACTTCTACATCGAGCTCATGGACCACGGCCTGCCCGACCAGAAGGCCGTCAACCCCCAGCTCGTGGCCGTGGCCCGCAAGCTCGATCTGCCCCTCGTCGCCACGAACGATATCCACTTCGCCCGGCGCGAGGACGCCGAGAGCCAGGACGTCCTCGTCTGCGTCCAGACCAACCGCAAGATCTCCGACCCGGACCGGATCAAGTTCTCGACCGACCAGTTCTACTTCAAGTCCGCGGCCGAGATGGCCGAGCTGTTCCGGGACACCCCCGACGCCATCGAGAACACGGGCAAGATTGCCGCCCGGTGCGGGTTCGAATTCCCGTCCAAGACCTACCACCTGCCCGTCTTCGCGCCTCCTGGCGGCAAGGACCTGAGCGATTATTTCGAGGAGGTGGCCTGGACCGGCTTCCGGACCCGCATGGCCCAGCGCGAGGCCGAGGGCTGGAACGGCGGGGACGGCCACACCCGGGCCGAATACGAGCAGCGGATGGAGCGCGAGATCGCGCTCATCAAGAAGATGGGCTTCGAGGGCTACTTCCTCATCGTCTGGGACCTGCTCAGGGCGGCCCGGGAGAAGGGCATCCCCGTCGGCCCGGGCCGCGGCTCGGCCGCCGGGAGCCTGCTCGCCTACGCCCTCGAGATCACGGAGATCGACCCGATCGAGTACGACCTCCTGTTCGAGCGGTTTCTCAACCCCGAGCGCATCAGCCTCCCGGACATCGACATGGACTTCTGCGGCCGGCGCCGCCAGGAGATGATCGAGTATGTGACCCAGAAGTACGGCCAGGACAACGTCTGCCAGATCATCACCTTCGGGACCATGGCCGCCCGGGGCGCCATCCGCGACGTCGGACGCGTCCTCGAGGTGCCCCTGCCCGAGGTCGACCGGGTCGCCAAGATGATCCCCTTCGCCGTCGACGCGACCATCGCCGATGCCCTCAAGAGCGTGCCCGAGCTCAAGGCCCTGCGCGACCGCAATTCCAAGATCGCCCAGCTCCTGGCCATCGCCCAGAAGATCGAGGGGCAGGTGCGCCATCCCTCCATCCACGCCGCCGGCATCGTCATCACGCCCCATCCGCTGGTCGAGTACCTGCCCCTGTACCAATCGGTCAAGGGGGAGATCACGACCCAGTACCCCATGGGCGACGTCGAGAACCTCGGCCTCCTCAAGATGGACCTTCTCGGCCTGCGCAACCTGACCGTCATCGATGACGCGCTGGCCCTCGTTAACGCCGAAACCGGCCGGACCATCGACATCAACGGCCTGCCTCTCGACGACCCCAAGACCTTCGCGCTGTTCCAGTCGGGGAACACGGACGGCGTCTTCCAGTTCGAGAGCCCGGGCATGAAGGACCTGCTGCGCCGGTTCAGGCCGACCGAGTTCCGCGACCTCATCGCCCTCAACGCCCTTTACCGGCCGGGCCCTCTCAAGAGCGGCATGACCGACGAGTCCATCCACCGTCGCAACCACCCCGAGCGGATCGCCTACGAGGTCCCCGAGCTCGAGCCCATCCTCCGGGAGACCCGGGGCATCATCATCTACCAGGAACAGGTCATGCGCATCGCCACCGACCTGGCCGGGTTCACCCTGGCCGGGGCCGACCTCCTGCGCAAGGCCATGGGCAAGAAGGACAAGGTGACGATGAAGGCCCAGAAGCAGAAGTTCCTGCAGGGGGCCAAGAAAAAGGGCATCGCCGCGTCCAAGGCCGACAAGATCTTCGAGCAGATCAAGGAGTTCGCCGAGTACGGCTTCAACAAGTCCCACAGCGCCGCCTACGCCTTCCTGGCCTACCAGACGGCCTACCTCAAGGCCCACTACCCCGTCCACTTCCTGGCCGCCCTGCTGACTTCGGAGGCGGAGCGCGGGGCGACGCCCCAGGTCGTCAAGTACATCGGCGAGTGCCACGAGATGGGCATCGAGGTCCTGCCCCCCGACATCAACAGGAGCGAGTTCCGCTTCACCGTCGAGGACGGCCGGATCCGCTTCGGGCTGGCCGCGGTCAAGGGCATCGGCCAGGCGGCCGTCGAGGAGTTGGTCGCGGCCCGCGGCAAAGCCGGCGGATTCAAATCGCCCTTCGACCTCTTCCTCGAGCACGACACCAAGGTCCTCAACCGCAAGGCGGTCGAGAGCCTGATCAAGGCCGGGGCCTTCGACTCGCTCGGCTGGAAGCGGTCGCAGTGCTTCCACATGCTCGACCGGATGATCGATTTCGGCCACGAAGTCCAGAAGGCCCAGGCCGCCCGCCAGGGCTCCCTGTTCGGCTCCGACACGGCCGTGCCGCCGGACATGCCCCCCGAGGTCCAGGACATGCGGGAGTGGGACGAGTCCCATGTCCTGTCGTACGAGATGGACGCCCTGGGGCTCTATGTCACGGGCCATCCCCTGACCCGGCACAAGGACCGCTTGCGCAAGCTCGTCTCCCACCTCGTCGAAGAGCTCGACGCGGGACGCGACTTCGACAAGGACGTCCGCCTGGCCGGCGTCATCGGATCCTACAAGGCCCTCAAGACGAGGAAGGACGAGCGCATGGCCACCTTCGTCCTGGAGGACCTGTCGGGCAAGATCGAAGTCGTGGCCTTCCCGGACGCGTTCAGCAAGTGCGGCCCGTACCTCCGCGAGGGCCAGCTCGTCTGCATCAGGGGCAAGTACATGGGCGAGGAGGACAACCGCCGCATCAGCCTGAGCCAGGCCATGCCCCTGGCCGAGGCCTTCGAGAAGCAGGCCAAGCGCCTGGTCGTGCGCATCTTCCTGCCGGGCCTCGAGGAGGCGACGCTGTCCGAGCTCAAGTCCATCCTCGACGGCCACGAGGGCCGCTGCCCGGTCGAGTTCGAGCTCGTCACGCCCCACTCCTACCGGCTCGTCGCCCAGAGCGCCGAGGTCCAGAAGGTGACCCCGTCCGAGGAGCTCCTCGAGAAGATCGAGGACCTGCTCGGCGAGAACTCCGTCTCGGTGGATTATTAGTCGGCGGGCCTAAGAG
>DSDX01000031.1 GCA_011048485.1 Candidatus Aminicenantota bacterium
ACTCCGGATAGAAGGCCGTCCGATCGAGGACCACCGCGGGGCGTCCGTCATGTTCACGGCGTTCGACGACCTCGGCCTCGAACTCCGTGAGATAGGCGTCCTCGTGGAAAAGTCGCGTCGTCCCGGCCATGGCACCTCTCCTAGGCTTCGGCGGCGATGCCCGGGTTCTGCTTGTAGGAGGTCTCGGCTTGGTTGGTGAACAGCGCTTCGTAGGATTTCTTGGCCATGCGACGAGGATAGTCTGGCCGCGGGCCGGAGTCAACCCCGCCCGCACGGCCCCCGGGCCTCGGAGGGCGGGCCAGCCCGCCTCAGTCGCCTTTCATCTCGCCAACGAGCGGCCGGACCCGGCGGCCAAGCGCGAGGTCGATTGTTTTTGACGAAGCGGCCCGGCGCGGATATAGTTTGTGAAACCACGCCAGGAGGTTCTTATGACACCGTTCCGGAAAGCGGGCCGCGCACCGATCGCGGCCATCGCCCTTATCCTCGCTCTCGGCCTGGCCGGGCCGGCCCTTTTCGCCCAGGCCAAAAAGGCCCTGACCTTCACGGACATGATGAAGTTCCGGCACCTGCGGAACCCCGTCATCTCGGAGGACGGAGCATGGGTGGCCTTCGCCTCCCAGCCCGACCGGGGGGACGGCGAAGGAATGGCCGTCCACGTCAAGACAGGCAAGACCCATGTCGTCCCGCGCGGCGCCCGGCCCGTCATCTCGGCCGACGGCCGCTGGGCGGCTTTCACCGTCCTGCCCTTGGCCGTCGAGGTCGAGAAAGCGGCCAAGGACAAACCCAAGCCGGGGATGGCCCTGGTCGACCTCGCCTCGGGGCAGATACGAGAGACGGAGGGCGTCGACCGTTTCGCCTTCTCCGGGGACGGGGCCTGGCTGGCCGTCCTGCTGGCCAAGGAGGACAAGAAAGACGCCAAGCCGGAGACCAAGCCGGCCCCACAGCCCGAGGCCAAATCCGAGGCCAAGGCGCCCTCGCTCGAGACCGGCGCCGATCTCGTCCTCCGGCGCCTGGCCACGGGCGAAGAGATCCGCATGGACTTCGTCGCGTCGTTCGCTTTCGACAAGGCGTCCTCCCGCCTCGCCTACGCGGTGGCCCATCCGGACGGAAAGGCCAACGGCGTCTTCCTCCGCGACCTCGGCCGGCCCGGCCTGCCAGAGACCGCCGCCCATCAGGCCGAGCGCGGGGCCTACCGGAACCTGACCTGGTCGGAAGCCGGGGGACGCCTCGCTTTCGTCGCCGGCCTCCAGGACGACAAAGCCCGGGTCCGGACGTGCTCCCTGTGGCGCTGGGACACGGCGACGGGCCAAGCCGTCGAGGCCGTGGCCGCCGCCTCGGCTCCCGAGGTTTGGATCATCCCGGCCAAGAACGAGCTCGCCTGGAGCAAGGACGGCCGGCGCCTGTTCTTCGGCCTGAAACCGGCCGAAATGGAGGACCCGCCCGAGCCGGAAAAGCCGCAAGACAAGGACGCGCCGCTCGACCTTTTCGACTGGGACTCGATCCTAGCCAAGCGCGAGGTCGACGTCTGGCACTGGAACGACCCGTTCATCAACTCCCACCAGAAGAAGATGTGGAACCGCCTCAAGGACCAGACCTACGCGGCCGTCCTCCACGCGGACACGGACCGCTTCGTCGCCCTGGCCGACCGGGACATGCCGCAGATCGAAACGGGCGACCAGGCCCGCCATGTCCTCGGCTCCTCCGATGTCCCCTATCGCAAGGAGGTCACCTGGGACGGCAACTACCGGGACATCTACCTCGTCGACCTGGCCGACGGCTCCCGGACGAAGATCCTCGCCCGGCACGCCGGGCGGCCCAGCCTGTCCCCCGGCGGCAAGGCCGTCGCTTACTACGAAAAGGGGGATTGGCACCTCCTGGACGTGGCCAGCGGCAAGAGCCTGAACCTGACGGCCGGGCTCGGCGTCCCCTTCGCCGACGAGGACCACGACACGCCCGGCGAGCCCCGCGGCTACGGCGTCGCCGGGTGGATGGCCGACGACTCGGCCGTCCTCGTCTACGACAAGTTCGACATCTGGCGGTTCGAGGTCCCCACGGGCCGGGCCGTCAACCTGACGAAGGGAGAAGGCCGCAAGGCCCGGACCCAGTTCCGGGTCGTCCGCCTCGACCCCGAGGCGCCCGGCTTCGCCAAGAACGAAAAGCTCCTCCTGAGCAGCTATGACGACCGGGACAAGGGCGAGGGATTCTGGTCCGCTCGCGCCGGGGCCCCGGGGGTCACCAGGCTCCTCGAGGAGCCGCGCAAGTTCACCGTCGTGGCCAAGGCCGAGAGAAGCGACACCCTCCTCTACACCCGGGAGAGCTACGAGGAGTTCCCCGACCTCTGGATCGCGGGGACCGACCTCGGCTCGCCCCGCAAGCTCACCGATCTCAATCCCCAGATCGAGGAGTTCGCCTGGGGGACGGCCGAGCTCGTCGAGTGGACGAGCGCCGGCGGGGTCCCGCTCCAGGGCGTCCTGATCAAACCCGGGAACTACGAGCCGGGCCGCCGCTACCCCGTCATCGTCTATTTCTACGAGCTGTTCTCCCAGCGCCTCCACGAGTTCAACCAGGTCGTCGTCAACCACCGGCCCTGCTTCCCGTTCTACGCCAGCAACGGCTACGCCGTCTTCCTGCCGGACGTGCGCTTCGAGGTCGGGCTGCCCGGGCCGTCCGAGGTCCGCTGCCTCGTCCCCGGGGCCCAGAAGCTCGTCGACATGGGGGTGGCCGATCCGGAGCGGATCGGCCTCCATGGCCATTCCTGGAGCGGCTACGGGACGGCCTACGTCGTCACCCAGACCGACTTTTTCGCCTGCGCCGTCGCCGGCGCCGCGGTGGGCAACATGACCAGCGCCTACAGCGGCATCCGCTACGAGTCCGGCGTCGCCCGGCAGATGCAGTACGAGAAGCAGCAGAGCAGGATCGGCGGCAGCCTCTGGGAGAAGCCGTGGCTCTACTGGGAGAATTCGCCCGTCTTCTTCACCGACCGGATCCGGACGCCGCTTCTCCTCATGCACGGCGACGAGGACGGCGCCGTGCCCTGGACCCAGAGCGTCGAGCTCTACCTGGCCATGCGGCGGCTGGGAAAGGACTGCGTCTTCCTCCAGTACCGCGGCGAGCCCCACCACCCCCAGAAGTACGCCAACAAGCTCGACTACTCCATCAAGATGAAGGAATACTTCGACCACTACCTCAAGGGCGAGCCGGCCCCGGAGTGGCTGAGCCGGGGGGTTCTCTACAACGGCAAGTAAAGGATCAGAAGACGCGGAAGATCAGGAGCTCGAGGAGGACCGCGGCGAAGACGACGGCCACGGGCCCGACCAGGATGCGGTAGACGTCCCTCATCTCGGCCTTGAAATAGTCCGCCGTCAGGGCCAGGCAGAGGTGGGCCGGCGACAGGAGGATCCCGGCGAAGCCGCTGACGTAGGCGAAGGTCATCAGGACCATGTCGGGCGTCCCCGTGCCGATGATGGGGACGAGGAGCGGGAACGAGATGGCCACAAAGGCTTGGTTGACGCCGGTCAGCAGCCCGACGACGAACGGCGCGGCGAACATCAGGAGATACGCGGACAGGCCCTGGGGCGGGATGGCCCGGACGACGGCGTCGAGCGCGCCGGAGGTCTCGAGGACCTTCTTGAAGACCATGACGGCGACGATGAGCCAGACGGTCTTGGCCGAGAAGCCGCGGACGACGACGCCCCAGCGGGACCTGAGATCGCCCCGCGACGTCGCCTGGGTCAGGACCGCCGCGACGGTCAGGGCGATGAGCATGTTCAGCCGGAAAACGAAGATGAGGAGAATGGTCAGGACGATGGGCCAGATGCTGAAGATGACCCGTCCGACGTCCCTCCACGAGCCCCCGTTGTCCCGTTCGCGCGGCAGACGCGGCAGCTTGCGGTAGAGAACGGCCAGCCCGGCCCCGATGGCGACCAGGCTGAACGGGCCCTGGTAGAGGCTGATCCTCCAGATCGGGACCTGGAAGATGGCCGCGGCCAGGATGATGTTGAGGTAGAGGGGCCACCAGTACTCCCAGACGTGCCGGAACCAGTAGTTGAAGAAGGTCTTCCAGGCCGCGTCGACCTCCCAGCGGCGGGCCGCCTCCTCGACGATGGGCGCCCCCATCATGGCCCCTCCCATCATCGGCAGGAGCCCGATGAAGGCCGAGGGGATGGCCAGGATGAGCCGGTCGTCGCGGACCAGGTTCTTCAGGGCATCGACCATGTCCCGAAAGGCGCCGCTCGACTGGAGGAACTCGCCGAGATAGAGGACCAAAACGACGATGGCCGCCAGCTCCAGCGTCTCCCAGGACGTCGCCCCGGCCAGGACGGACCGGCCGAAGCCGCCCGGGGTCATGCCGAAGAGGACGGCCGCGAGGCACGTATCGAGGAAGAGGACCAGGCCGAGGTCCCACTTGAGCCGGATGAGGACGAGCAGGAGAGCGACGATCAGGGCGACCTTGCCCAGGACGAGCATGTCAGACAAGCCTGTCCGCGCCCGCCGCCGCCAGGACGCGGATCGTCGTCTTGAAATGGGTCTTGGCCACCTTGGCCAGGATGTCCGGCCCCTTCTCGCGGACGAGCCTCGCCGCCGCGGCTTCGACCTGCGCCGACGCGCCCTTGGGAAGGTCCAGGCCGACGTCCTTCGAAAGGTGGCGCAGGCGGGTCAGGAACTCGGCCCGGGCCAGGATGGACGCGGCCGCGACCGCGGCGTCCTCCTCGGCCCGGGGCATCTGGACCAGCTCGATCTCGCGGCCTTTCTTGAGCAGGGCGTTTCGGACGAAGCGCTCATCGCCGAACTGGTCCGTGACCGCCCGGCCGGCCGGGACGCGCTCGAGGATGTTCTCGATGGCCCGGGCGTGGCCCCAGGCAAGGAGCCGGTTGAGGTTGCGGAGCTTGGCCCAGAGCTCGTTGTATTTCTCCGGGCCGACGGCGACGACGGAGTGATGGGGGTAGGCCCTCTTGAGCGTTCCGGCCAGCTCGAGGCAGCGGGCGTCCGAAGTCCGCTTCGAGTCCTTGACCCCGAGCTCCGTCAGGACCGCGTCTTGTCCCTCGGGCAGGAAGAAGGCGGCCACAACGAGCGGGCCGAAGTAGTCGCCCTTGCCCGATTCGTCCGAACCGACGCGGCCGGGCTCGGGGGGGAAAAGCCCGCCGGCCATCAATCCTTCCCGTAGATGATCCGGCCGTCGAACACGGTCATCCGCACCCGGGCCCCCGCGATCCCCTCGGGCGGGACGGTGAAGATGTCGCGGTCGAGGACGACGAGGTCGGCGAGCTTGCCGGGCATGATGCAGCCCTTGGCGCCCTCGGCGAACTCGATCCAGGCGCCGTTCACGGTGTAGGCCCGGACGGCCTCCTCGACAGAGACCTTCTCCTCCGGGAGCCAGCCGTCGGGGTTCTTGCCGTCGAGCGTCCGGCGGGTCACGGCGGCGTAGATGCCGAGGATGGGGCTCAGCGGCGCGACCGTCCAATCGGAGCCGAAGGCCAGCGTCGCCCCGGCCCGGCGCAGGGACTCGAACGCGTAGGTCGTCTTGATCCGCTCGGCCCCGATCTTCCCCTCGGCCCAGCGCCCGTCGTCGATGGCGTGGTAGGGCTGGACGGAGGCCACGAGACCGAGCCGTCCGAACCGGGCGATGTCGGCCGGCCTGAGGTGCTGGGCGTGCTCGACCCGCCAGCGCCGGTCGCGGGGGCCGTTGGCGGTCACGGCCTTCTCGACCATGTCGAGGAGAAGGCTGTTGGCCTTGTCGCCGATGGCGTGGACGGCGATCTGGAGCCCGGCCCGGTCGGCCTCGAGAATGCGGCGTTCCATGATCCCCTCGGGGAACATCTGGCCGTGGAGGAGCCCCGACGTCGACGGGTCGTCCGCGTAGGGCTCGAAAAAGTATGCGGTGGCCGAGCCGAGCGATCCGTCCATGAACGCTTTGAGCCCGGCCAGCTTGAGATAGAGACCCCCGAAGGGCGACTTCATCTTGAGCCGGGCGAGCGTCTCGACCTCCGTGATCGGGACGTAGGCATGGACCCGGGTCGTGAGCCGGCCGAGCCGGGCCAGCTCCTGGAAGACCTCGAAGCTCGACGCGTCGGCCATCTCGTGGACGGAGGTCACGCCGTTCTCGGCGGCGTGGCGGACGGAAGCCTCGGCCGCCTCGAGCTTTTCGGCAAACGACGGCTCGGGGACCTTGGCGTAGACGAGGTCCATGGCCGTGTCTTTGAGGATGCCCGTGGGCTCGCCCGTCCGGGGGTCTTTGACGATCTCGCCTCCGGGCGGGGCCGGCGTATCCTTGGTCACGCCGGCCAGCTCCAGGGCCAGGCTGTTGACGAGGACCATGTGCCCGTCCAGGCGGTTGACGCAGACGGGGTTCTCGGGCGTCACGGCGTCGATCCAGTCCCGGCGCGGCAGCTCGACGGGGTCGAACGCCTGGTGGTCCCAGTCGCCGTTGAGGATCCAACGGCCCGGCCCGAGCTCGCGGGCCTTGGCGGCGATGCGGGCCACGAACCTCTCGCGGCTCCCGGCGTCGCGCAGCTGGATGCTCTTCAGGGCGAACCCCCCGGCCAGAAAATGGGTATGGCTGTCGATGAAACCCGGCAGGACGAGCGAGCCGCCGAGATCGACGAGCTTGGCCCCGGAGGGCGAGAGCTTCTTCATCTCCGCCGTCGATCCCACGGCGATGATCCTGCCGTCGCGGGCGGCCACCGCTTCGGCCCAGGGCCGGGCGGGGTCCCCGGTCCACACCTTCCCGTTGACCAGAACCAGGTCGACCATGTCACCCTCCCTTCCCGTCCCGCAGCCCGCCGCGAGCCCGAGCGCCAGCATAAGCGCGAAAAACCGGCAGCCGTTCTTCATGTCCGTTCCTTCGCCACCTTATATAAAAGAAACCGCATCCGAAAGCAACCGGCCCCTTTTCCCATGAGGGCGAGGGGATCCCCGCGCCGCCCCCCGGCGCCGGACCGGGTGGCGTGAAGAATGGCCGCGCCTTCATGCAAGACGGCGGCGGGTATGGTAGAATAGGCCGCAATGATCGACGCGACCCAGATCCGCAAAGGCATGATCATCGTCAAGGACGGCGCCCTCTGGCGGGTCATGGAGATGCAGCTCATCACCCCCGGCCGCTGGAAGGCCATGGTCCAGACGAAGCTGCGCAATATCCAGAACGGCTCCCAGACCGAGCACCGGTTCCGCTCCGAGGAGCGCCTCGAGCAGGCCCGCCTCGACGAGATCGAGATGGAGTTCCTCTACGAGCAGGACGGCGAGCACGTCTTCATGAACCTCGAGAACTACGAACAGTTCACCCTGACCGCCGAGGCCATCGGCGACGCCGTCAAGTACCTCAAGCCGAACACGGTCATCGTCGTCGAGATGTTCGAGGGCAAGCCCGTCGGCATCAACCTCCCTCAGACGATCGAGCTCGAAGTCACGAGCACCGAGCCCCGTCTTCCCGGCGCGACCAAGACGGCCCTCACCAAGCCGGCCGTCCTGGAGACCGGAGCGGTGGTCCAGGTGCCGGAGTTCATCAAGGAAGGGGACGTCATCCGCGTCGATACGCGGGACGACAAGTACCTCGAGCGGGCCAAGGCGAGATAGCCCGGCCTCAGAAGTCCTTCCGGGCCACCCCCACGTTCCCATAGCTGTCCCGCACCCTCACCGCGACCCTGTTCTCCGCCCCGGGCGGGAGTTTCAACGAGAACTTGAAGGATTCGCTCCGGGAGTCGGCGATGCCGTCGACCGGGAAGACGACCCGCCAGTCGCCCGGGCGGACCAGCACCTTGACCTCCTCGATGTAGGAGTAGGCGTCCTCGGCCTGGAAGGCGACCTCGAGCGAGGCGCCGTCCCTCATCGCCGTCAGGCCTTTGACGACGGGCAGGGAGTTGTCGATGACCAGGGGCGGGCTGGTCTTCGAGGCCGCGAGTTCGAGCCCTACGGGGTTGGAGGGGGCGTCGGAGGCCGTGAGCCTGATGAAATAGGTCCCGTCCGGGTAGGCGAGCGTGTCGAAGGCGTAAGTCGTCTCCGTCCAGGCCTGCTCGAGGACTTGCCATCTCGTCTCGCCCTCTTCCCGGATGGACAGCGCGTACTCGAGACCGTCCCCGTTCTCGTCGGCCGCGTCCCAGACGACCGTCTGGAACCCCTTGCGCTCGGCCTTGCGGGCCGGCAGGCTGAGTCGGGCCTGGTCCTTCTTGACCGGGTCCTCCGCCAGATGTCGCTCGACGCCGAGGATGACATCGTCCTGCTCGGGAAGCTTCAGATAGACCTCGTTGGGCCCCAGGAGCTCGAGCCGCGTCACCGCGGGGGCGACGTTGGTCTGGAGATAGAACACGGTCAGCCTGTTGAAGACGGGCGAGGCCCGCCCGGACTGGGTCCGGAGGATGACCTTGACCTGAAGGAAGCGGGCCTTCGGACTGACGACCTGCTCTTCGGTCCGGCCGTAGAAAGGCGACCAGTCCGTCCAGGTCGCGTTGGGCTCCGCCGTGTTGCCGCTGCGGCTCTGGAGCTGGACCGAGGCCCCAGCGGCCGTCGATGCGTCCCAGACGATGCGCCCCCACGAGGCCGGCGTCCGGGCGTCGAGGACCGGGCTGACGTATTCCCCGGAGAACCGCTGTTCGGCGAGCAGCAACCCGAAATAACAGGGGTTGTTCGACAGGACATAGACCTTGGAGTCGAGGGGAACGAGCTCATAGACCTGCTCGGAACTCTGCTGAAGGAGCAGGGCCACCCGCTCCTCCCTGTCCACGGCATAGATGCGGCCCTTGCCCCCGGTCCCGAAGAGGACCTTTTTCTCGCTTTCCCTCCAGAGAAGCGAATAGATCATTTCGTCGTCCGAGCTCCAAAGGCGCTTGGCCAGGCCGTCCGGAGTGACGCGATAGAGCGCCCCGCCGTTGCGGGCCGCGGTCCCCGGGGAGGTCTCGGCCGCCGGCGCGGCGGCGGGTCGGCTTCCGCCCGTCGATATGCCGGAGGCGCTGACCGTCATGACGACCTCGGCGCCGAGACGTACGGGTTCCTGGCTCTCTTCGCCCTCGTCGGTCTTCCGCGTCCGCGTCGGCGTCCCTGAGGCCGCGGCGTAGATCAGGCCCTCGCTGTCGAGGGCCAGGCTCCTGACCTCCTCGTAGGGCGTCTCGAACAGGACCGAGGCGCGCCCGCCGGCCGTCAGCCTGTAGACGATCCCGTTGCCGCCGCTCCCCGCGACGACATCGCCCCGGGGCGTCCGTTCCAGGCAGAGGACGTGGTTCTCCGTGGCCTTGAAGAACATCTGCCCGTTGCCGAGCGCGGAGATCCTGTAGATGCCGCCGCTCTCGCCGACGGCCGCCCACATCTCGTCCTCGGCGAGGAACAGGAGGTCCCAGATATACTTCTCGGCCGGATTGAAGAACTCCTCGCTCTTCCCCTGGCCGGTGATCTTGTAGATCTTCCCGTTCGGGGAGGTGGCCGCATAAAGGACCCCTTTGCGGTCCTGGGCCAGGGCCGTCACGTCCATCTCCGTGGCCTGGAACCAGAGCTCCGACTGCCCGTCCTTGGCGATGCGATAGACCTTGCCGCCATGGCCGGTGCCGAGGAAGGTCACCCCGTCGGCCGTCGCCAGGGCCGAGAGATAGAACTCCTCCTGGGGCGCGGGGATCTTTTCCTCCTTGGGGGCCAGGGCGAGCGTCCCGTCGTAGGAGACGGAGACCCCGTCGAACTTGCCCCTCAGGTAATCGTCGCGCGTCCGCAACTCCCATTTCCTGGGGACGACGGCTTGGAGGGACGCGGCCAGGACGAGAAGGCCGCACACGGCGGGCAAGACGGCTTTGCGCATGGGAAGCTCCTAGTTCCTGATGCGGACGGGTATGGTCGCCCCGCCCCTGAACACGTATGGGATGGCGAGCTGGTACTCGCTCAGGGTGGATCTTGTGATCTCCGTCGGTCCCGCGGCCGAGGCCCGGGGCGAGGCGAACATGGTCTTCAGCGTCGGCGGCAGGTTGGGCAGCTCTTCCCCCTTGAGGAACAGCCCCGGCTTGGAGGCCATGACCCGGAAATAGATCCTGTTGTTCTTGCGCAGGCTGCTGAGAAGGCGGACGAGCTGGTCGAGGGACCGGGGCACGAACTCCTGGATGCGGTACTGGGCCCGCTCGATCATCTGCATGGACGCGGCATCGCCGACGAGGAGCTGGAACTCGCTGCCCGCGGGCAGCGCGGGCGCGATGACGGTGACCTCCTCCTTCCGGCTCTCCTCCTTCTGGGTCCGGTAGAAGACCTGGAGGCGGATGGCCTCCCCCGGTGATACCACATACTTGTCGAGCAGGACCTTCTCGAGGGTGGCCAGGCGGCTCTCCTCGATGGCCCGGACGTTGAGATCGATGCGATAGATGCCGACATCCTCGAACTCGTTGTTCAGCAGGTAGTGGACGGCGGCGGCCAGGAGCCC